>JAISBH010000251.1 GCA_031266295.1 Oscillospiraceae bacterium
AACGCCCCCCGTCCCCCCGAAGGGGGGTGCACGGGAGTTTCGGGACTCTGTCCCGGACCCTGCGAAGGGCTATCCGCCCTTTCGAATCCTGACCAGGCTTCGCCTGGACCATCGTTTGCACACAATCCATCGGTTTCGGCCAGCCGGTTATATCCGATAGTCTATCTCGCAACGCAACCCGTCCCCCGTTCTCCCGTTCCAAGCCCCGGGGGAGGTCGGGAGGGGGATCGCAATCCCCTTCCCGAAGGCGCGGATGCGCCGCGCTATCCGCCCTTTCGAAACCTGACCAGGCTTCGCCTGGACCATCGTGACACACATTCTACCGGCTTCGGACCGCCGCCCGTGTCCGATAGTCTATCTCGTAACGTAATCGACAACCCTCATCGCCCTCTAAGGGGGCGATGTCGCCGCAGCGACAGAGGGGGTTCTACCTCCCGAGTGCGCTAGCAATCCCAAATTTAGAATTGCCATGTTCAAAAACCTTCCTCTTGACAAACCGTGCGCAATCACCTATGATTACTCCGTTGCCAGCGCGCAGCTGGCGCGAATTTGCAGAATTCCTTTGGGATTCTTACCTATATAACTGGCTATGAGGGAAATAGTAGCGCCCACGCATCCCACAGAAAGCAGCCGACCGATGAGAGGCGCGGGATATGCGCGCGTGAATACACCCCTCGCGAACGCGGCTTCGTTTGTGAAGCCGGGTTTGCGGCTCCGCTCTGAACCGGCGGCGGGATTGATCCGGCTAACGGTGTAGGCGGCGGCGTGCGTCGCGCGTTAAGCGGCAGGCATGTTCGGCATGGACGCCGGTCACGCCGTTAAGACTGCGCCATAATAATCGACGCGGTAAACGCAGGTGGTACCGCGAGCAACGCTCGCCCTGCGAGACAGAGATGTCTCGCAGGGTGGGCGTTTCTGATTTGGCTAGGATTGTTAAGATTTCCGCCCAGGTTTGGTTGAAGGTTCACTAGAAGAACACGGTTAAGGGAGGATTGATCCGATATGCCTATCACCCGTTTCCTTGAGTCGAACGCGCGGCAGTGGCCAGACTCAGTCGCGCTGGTGGAGATCAACCCATCGCTGGCGCGTACCGCGTCCGACTGGCGCGAGTTTTCATTGGTCGAGACCGCCGCCGAGCCGGGATACCGCAAGGAATTGACATGGCAAGCATTCGACGATCGCGCGAATCAGATAGCCAACCTGCTGCTCGGCGCGGGGATAAAGCGCGGCGAGAAGGTCGCGCTGTTGCTGATGAACTGCCTGGAGTGGCTGCCCGTCTACTTCGGGATACTCAAGACCGGGGCGCTGGCCGTGCCTATGAATTTCCGCTATACGTCCCCGGAGATAGAGTACTGCCTGAAACTGGCGGACTGCAAGGCGCTGATATTCGGGCCGGAGTTCATCGAACGCGTGGGCGCGCTGCCGGATTCAGGCAGACCTGGGCTGATGTGGTTCATCGGGAACGAGCGCGTCATATTCGCGCGCGATATGGAACGCGAGGCGGACGCCATGACCGTATCGAATCCGGGCATAACGCTCACCGACGAGGATGACGCCGCGATATACTTCTCTTCCGGGACGACAGGATTCCCTAAGGCGATACTGCACGACCACGGCGCGCTGGTCTGCGCGTGCGAGACCGAACAGGCGCACCACGGTCAAACGCGCGAGGATGTGTTCCTGTGTATACCGCCGCTGTACCATACGGGTGCGAAGATGCACTGGTTCGGCAGCCTGATGGTCGGCGGCCGCGCTGTGCTGCTGCGCGGCACTCAACCAGAGTGGATACTGCGCGCCGCGTCCGTCGAGCGCGCGAGCATCGTATGGCTGCTGGTGCCGTGGGCGCAGGATATAATGGACGCAATCGACCGCGGTACCGTGCGGCTGTCGGATTATGATCTATCGGCGTGGCGGCTGATGCATATCGGCGCGCAGCCCGTGCCGCCTAGTTTGATCAAACGCTGGCGCGCGCTGTTCCCGAATCACGACTATGATACCAACTACGGCTTATCGGAATCGACCGGGCCGGGCGCGGTGCACTTAGGGGTAGAGAATCTGCGCAAGGTGGGCGCGATAGGCGTCGCGGGCGCGGGCTGGCAAGCGAGGATTGTCGGCGACCATGGCGGCGAGACCGCGACGGACGAGGTGGGCGAGCTGATCGTCGCCGGACGCGGCGTGATGAAGGAGTATTACAAGGATCCGGCGGCGACCGCGGCCGCGCTGAAGGACGGCTGGCTGTACACGGGCGACATGGCGCGCCGCGACGCGGACGGGTTCATCTGGCTGGTCGACCGCAAGAAGGACGTCGTTATAACCGGAGGAGAGAACCTGTACCCGGTGCAGATCGAGGACTTCTTGAGAGGGTTGGAACAAATAAAGGATGTGGCCGTCATCGGACTGCCGGACGCGCGGCTGGGCGAGATCGCGGCGGCGATAATTGAACTGAAGCCGGGCGCGGCGCTGACTGAGGCGGATGTGGAGGCGTTCTGCCGGGGACTGCCTAGGTACAAGCGGCCCAGGCGGATTATATTCGACGCCGTGCCGCGCAACCTGACGGGCAAGATCGAGAAGCCGAAACTGAGGGAGAGATACTGCGCGGCGCGGCTGGTCGAGGCGGAGACGACGCGGTAGAGCGAACGGGCGGCACGCCGAAGTGAACATTCCTTCCCAAGCGGCATACGCTAAGGAGTAATACCGTTGGGAGGGATGTCAAGTGACTGTCGCGGCGGAAACAATTGAATATGGCGGCGCGAAGCGTGAAGCGGGCGCGAATCTGCAGAATCCCGAAGGGATTCTTACCTGTGCTGGCAAGCCCGCCTGGGCTGCCGGTCAGGTATTCTGCCCGTACCGCGTCTGCCCGCTGGGGGCGCACAGCGACCATCAGCACGGCTGCGTGACGGGTATGGCGCTGGATAAAGGCGTACATTTGTGGTACGCACCCATGCCGGACGGCGTCATGGAACTGACCAGCGATAACTTTGAGGGCGCCGCGCGGTTCAGCATATCCCATATCCCCTCAAAGATGGGCGACTGGGCCGATCCATTGCGCGGCGCGGTATCGGCGCTGGCCGCCGCTGCGGAGAGTCAGGACGCGTTGGCCGGATCGGGTTCGGAGCCGAAGCGGCTTCGCACCGGCGTTCGCGCGCATCTGATGGGCGAACTGCCCATCGGCGGGTTATCCTCGTCGGCCGCCGTGATACTCGCGCTGCTGACCGCGCTGTGCCGCGTGAACGGGATCGAGATGGACGCTTCCGCGATGATCGACCTGGTCATACACGCCGAAAACGATTACATAGGCGTAAGAATCGGCGCGCTCGACCCGGCGTGCGAGCTGCTGTGCAGGCGCGGCGAACTGTTCCACTTGGATACGATGACCGGCGAGCGCGAATGGATTCCCGCTAGTCCGGATATGCCGCCGTTTGATATCACGATATTCTTCAGCGGGTTGTCGCGCAGTCTGGCCGGAACGGTCTACAACCAGCGCGTCGAGGATATGAAGGCCGCCGCGCTGGCCATGGCCGCCTATGACGGCAAGCCGCTGCGATCGTTTGCGGAGGCGCGGCTGCGCGACGTCCCGCCGGAGACGTATGAATTGTACCGCCATCGGCTGCCGGAACCGTGGCGCCGCCGCGCGGCCCACTTCTTTACCGAGCAGCAACGCATCCGCGAGGGCGTGGACGCGTGGCGCGGCGGTGATCTGAAGCGGTTCGGCGCGCTGATATTCCAAAGCGGGGCCAGCACGATCCAGAATATGGAGACCAGTTCGCCGTATCTCGGCAAGATATACGAGACCATATCAGGCATGGACGGCGTGTACGGCGGGCGGTTCAGCGGCGCGGGGTTCAAAGGATGCTGCATGGCGCTGACCGATCCCACTCGCCGCGATGAGATTCGGGAGCGCGTGACGGCGGGGTACTTGAGCGCGTTTCCGGAACTGGAGGGTAAGTTCGCGGTCTTCTTCTGCCGAAGCGCGGATGGGATGGCGTTCTCGCACGCGGACGCGGCATATTCCTTAAGGTTATGACAATGGTTGCAGAGCGAATCTGCATAGGAACTCCACGCCAAGGCGCAGCGCGTCCTCGTCAATGTCGAATCGCGCGTTGTGGTGCTCCCAAGTGATACCTTTTTCGCGATTGCCGCAGCCTAGGAACGCGTACACGCCGGGGTATTCGCGCAGAAACAGGCCTATATTGTCGGACGCGCAAAGCGGCGTTTGAGGTTCATACAAGGCGAGTCCGGGTATATAGCCGGCGGCGGCACGCGCTCGTGAGACCGCGCCGGGCGAGTTTATGACGGGCGGGAGCGACGATAGTTCCTGTATATCGGCGGTTACGCCCCATTCCGCCGCAGTCGCGCGGGTGAGATTATCTATCGCGTCTTTGAACAGCCGATGATGTTCGGGCTTAAAGAACCTCACGCCGCCTTGCAGCGAGGCCGTGTCGGGGAATATGTTCCCCAGAGTGCCGCCCTCGATGCAGCCGATATGCACAGAGGCGGAGTCAAGCGGGCTGATCAGTCTGGACGGCAGCGCGGACAGCCTCAGCACGAGATCGCACAACGGCTTGATGGGGTCGAGCGACAGGTCTGGTCGTGAGCCGTGTCCGCCGCGTCCGGTTAAGGTTATCTTGAATGCGTACAAGCCCGCCATTGCTGGACCGTAGATTATCTGGATCCGTCCCGTCGGGATGGGGGACCATATATGCAGCCCGGCGGCCATGCCGATCTCAAGCCTTGATTCGCGCAGCGCATCCAGCAGTTCGACCGCGCCGCCCGAGACCTCTTCGGCCGACTGAAAGCAGAATACCACGGGTGCGTGAGGTTCGGTGCGCAACTCGTTCAGCACGACCGCAGCGCCCAGCATCATAGCGGTGTGCGCGTCGTGCCCACAGGCGTGCATCACGCCGTCGCACTGTGATTTGTACGGCTGTTCGCTGATTTCCTGGATGGGCAGCGCGTCCATGTCCGCGCGCAGAAGGGTTGCGGGACCGGGGACGGAGCCGTTGAGTACGGCGTAGAAGCTCTCGCTGTTAGGCGGGCGGACGACGGGGATATTCAGTTCGGCGAGTACGGCGCGGACGGTCTCGCCGGTGGACGTCTCGCGGTATGATAGCTCCGGGTGCATATGGAAGCCGCGCCTCCAGGCGGTTACGCGGTTGGAGACGGCAGAGGCGGCGGATGTGATGTTGGGCAAGGGGGAACCTCCTTGGGCGTTAGTTGGGTTACGGTCAGTATATAGGAAACGGGCGGGGAGATCAATCCGTGCATGGTGGCCTTTATAGGGATTGAGATCCCCTTCACGATATCCCCCCTTGGGGAACCCCCTCTGTCGCTGCGGCGACA
>JAISBH010000265.1 GCA_031266295.1 Oscillospiraceae bacterium
CCGCCCTTTCGAATCCTGACCAGGCTTCGCCTGGACCATCGTGATACACAATCTACCGGCTTCGGATCGCCGGTTTTACCTGGATAGTCTATCTCGTAGCGCAACCCGTCCCCCCGTTGCTTGCGAACCACATCGTAACCGACAACCCTCATCGCCCCCTTAGGGGGAGATGTCGCCGCAGCGGCAGAGGGGGTTCTCCGCCGCAGCGACAGAGGATGCGCCAAACTCACATCATTCCACCGTGCGCACAATCTTCACCGGGAAATCGTACTCCACTTCGCCCATGCCCGGCAGTATCACCGTGCTGTTTCCGAATATGTGCGCGGCACAGTAAACGACCATATCCCACTCAGCCTGTACGTAATCTGCGGGGATCTCCGCAGTCCACTCGTCGCCCATGCGCGTCATCGGCAAACTCTGATATTTCTCCCGATGATTCATGTGCCGGTAGTACAGCGTGACGTCCGTGAACGGCGCAAACTCATTTGCTTGAACCGTCACCGTTAGCGGCTGTCCCGCCCGCGCCGTGCCTGCGACGGTCAGTCTAGCCCTGGCGACGGCTGTCATTGGATCGGCAAGACTGCAGTACCGCAGCGGGTCACCTTCCCCGACGTCATGTATGCCCGCCTTCGACAGCGCGTCTTTCAGCGTCCGCACGTCCTTATCCAGCTGGCCGGGGATGCGATCCGCCCATGTGCCGTTCCGCCTCATGCCCGTTCCTATGTCGAACATAAGGTCATGGTAATAGTTCGCGGAACCTATGTCCGACAGCGTTCGCCATACCTCGCGCGCGGCGGTGAGCGCCTCATACGCCTTAACCCCAGCGCCTCCGTCCCCCGTTTTCTCGAACAAGTCGTTATACCACGCTGCGCATACCATTCGCGCGTGGTAACGCGATATCCCGGCGAGCATGTTGAAATCCACGCTGGTCGGATACCACTCCGCCGCCGAATCAGCGCCTCTCTCAGCCGCTTCGACGGAGGCCTGCTCTATCTGGCGGGCCAGCGATTCATACCAATCCCGCACTGTAAAGGGATGGAACGCGTCGACGGGCTTGCCTGCCAGTTTAGCGTCGACGGCCTTTGCAACGGATGTAAACAGCTGCTCGTCGCTAGGATTGCTGGTAGCATACGAAAAAGCGTTATTGTACTCAACATAGTTGTTTTCTTTATACAACGCGTTGCCTGGGAACAGTTCCGGCCAATAGTGCTGGGAGGGATGGCGGGGGAAATGCGCGGTTGTGACCAGCGGCATTATCCTGCTGCCAAAACGGTCCATGCGCTCCACCGACTCCCACGCCCCGCCGAAGCGCAGACGCAGTTCACGCCGCCAAACCTCGGGCGACGTCTCGCGCGAGTATCCCACCCTGCCGAAGCACAGATAAAACATCCAATACCGGTCGTCCTCGCAGGTATACGCCTTCATCCGCTCGTCAATATGGAGCGGCCACGCGTCGCCGGGGATGATAGCCTGCCCGCCCTTCAGGCTGAGCGGTTCGCAGAATGTAAAGCCTGTTCCATGCGCGGCTTCGCAAGACGCTGAGAATCGGCGCACATACGCCGGATCGCCCCACAGGAACAGTATAGCTGAACCGTAGTTCCACAGTCTATAGAGCATATCGTAAGCGTGCGGTTTCCGCAGGACATTGTCGAACGAATACCGCCGCGCCGCGTTCACGTCGCCGTCTCCATGCTTGGCGATGGCCTGATCCTCTTCCGATCGCCTTACGCTGTACGGATATGGCGAACCCATGTGCTCGCACCAGTACTTGGTCGCCAGCGCAACCTCCAGCCCGGACTGCAGACCATACTCGACCAGTTCGTCCGTCAAGCCCTTCATGCGCATATCCAGTTTCAGCGGCCGGCCGACCGATGCGACGGAGTCTATCATCTTGCGCCAGAAACCGACGGCGGTATCGAAGCTGCGTTTTTTAGGTTCCAGCTTGGCCTCCTGCGCCAGACCCTCTATCGCGCTCTTCGCGCCCAGCGCGCCGTCCAGCGGATGCGCGGCCTCCGTGACGTCGCTGGGCATGTGGGCGTTCACGCCCGCTTCCGCGTTGTAGCGGAACTGCACGCCGCGAATATGCGGGCACTCCAGCAGCAGCGCGCGGATACTGGCGGAGGCGTATGATGTGAAACCCTCGACGTCCGGCGGGATATTCTTTACGCGAAGCGTTTGGTTATCCGTCCAAGGGAGCTGCTGCCATGACCCGAATATGAACTCCAGCCCATACTCGTCGCACATCTCGCTCATCAGTCGCAGCATACGCAGCGTCTCGTCGCGCCGCTCGGTCGTCTGTCCGATTACCTCCACCTGCTCGAATCCTGGCGTTTGGATGAAGAAGGGGTAAGGCGGGGTTGTGTACCAGGTATCATTGCCGGTGATTAATGTAAAACGGTTGATCCTGCAGCGCGCCAGTTTCTTGATATGTTCACGCCAGAACTCTTCGGAATAATACCAATCATTGTCGCGCGGGCCTAGCACGAACCTGTCGGCGCCGCGAGTCAGCATGTCCGGCGTTTCAATGGAATCGGGCGTCGCCGACAACGCCTCGAAGCCGCCGCAGCGCGCGGCGTCGCCCAGCTCGCTGAGCGCGTACATCAGCCCGCGCGCGTCCGTGCCAGCCGCGACCAGCAGCCGTTGCGCGCCATACTGACACCATTTGATGATCACGCCTTCCGGCCCGGAGGGTATGTCAACCCCGGATTCCTTTAGCAGCTTCCTAATAAAACTGTAATGAGCCAGCCCGGCGACGACGATCGTACCGCCGTCCAATCCTTCCCAGTGACGGGCAGGGACGACCTCAATGCCCGCTGCCTTGAAATCATCAGCCATCCAGTCGCGGCCATTATCAGAGCAAGGCTCGCCTGATCCGTGGTAGATGAGATATACCTTCTCATTCATTTCTAACTCGGCGTTCGTTTTTAACACAGTTTCTAGCACAGCGTTAATCCTCTCTCACCAATCTTTGACCGAACCGTCGCGGCCGCGCAGCATGGGTTGAGTGCGCGGCGTGAATCCGGCTTCGGCGCGAATCAGCGCTTCCTCGTTCACTTCCATGCCCAGCCCCGGTCCATCCGGAGGCAGCACATAACCATTCTCGACCGTCGGCCACGGCGAGCAATAGCGGTAATGATTGGGGTGGATATTCTTGGGGTTCGCGTAGACCGCCTCCGCCACCGGCACATTATCGATCGTGAACGCCGCGTGAAGACATGCCGCCATGGCCAGCGGGCCTTGGGTGTTGTGGGGAACGACGCCGATGTAGTATGTCTCCGCCAGCGCCGCGATCTTTTTCATCTCGCTGATACCGCCACAGTGGCAGATATCAGGCCGCACATAATCCAGGTACTGGTTGACGATGACGTCCCGGAAGTCGAACCGGCTGTGATAACGCTCGCCGGCGGCCAGCGGCAGCTTGCTTTGGGCGCGCAGATTGCGCAGCGCCTCCGTGTTCTCCTGACGTATGGGATCTTCGATAAAGAACGGGCGGTATGGCTCGCATCGCTGCGCCAGCTTTATCGCCCATACCGGATCGTACCTGCCGTGGCACTCGACGATGATATCAACATTCGGTCCGATCGCCTCGCGCATCGCGGCAAGGTATTCGATCTGTTCATTTACGCCGCTGTCCATATCAAACGCGCGTATAGGATCCCAGTTGTGGAATCCGCGATAGCGAATCATCGTCACGCCAAGATCCGCTAGCTCTTTGGCGTTGGCGGCGATCTCCGTCGCCGATTTGCCTGATACATGACCGTAAACCCGCAGTCTGTCGTGCGCCAGGCCTCCCAGCAGCTGATAGACTGGCTTACCGCACGCCTTGCCCTTGATATCCCACAGCGCCATGTCAACGCCGCTTATCGCCGCCATATGGCTGGGTCCGCCGCGCATGAACATATCCCTGAACAGCGATTGCCATATCAGCTCGATCCGTTCGGGATCCTGTCCGATCAGGTACAGCCGCATATCCTTCAGCATCCCGGCGACTGACTGGGGCATATATATGACGCTGGGTTCGCCCCAGCCGTATAAGCCTTCGTCCGTTTCAATCTTGACATAAACGTCGGTCGATGGAGCCAGGTAGACTTTGACGTCGGTTATCTTCACTGTGCCGCCTCCTTGGATAGTTGTGAAGTTGTGATGGTCAGAATAAGTTCGGCCTCGCGCAGTGCGCCGGGAACCACGCTGGCCCCGGCGCACTTTATGATGGCGAAGCGGGCGCGCTGACCGACTGTTACTCTACGCCGATCTTGGAGTTCATCAGCTCAAGCAGCGCCGGATAATCGCCGACGCTGGCGAGCGTCTGCTGCCAGGACGCGAACTCGCTCAGCGGCTTGGCGCCGGTGATGAACTGCATCACGGATTCCTTCACATAGGTGTCAAGCGGCGAGATGATCTCGGAACGCATGTTGTTCTCATCCTCGTCCAGCTGCACCG
Source organism: Oscillospiraceae bacterium (assembly GCA_031266295.1). GTDB lineage: Bacteria > Bacillota > Clostridia > Christensenellales > Aristaeellaceae > BNUH01. The sequence goes on from JAISBH010000265.1 coordinate 4,441, forward strand.
GCGGAGCGATCTCGTTCGGGAATACCGATTCCTCGCCAGCCTCATAGTCATGGGTAAACTTCCAGATGTCGTCGTACACGAAGTACTTTCCGTCCGCGAACACATTGATGCCCGGGAACACGCCGGACCACGCGCCGCGTTCCTTCGCCGCGCGGATACCCGGGAATTGGGAAGACGACGGCAGCAGGCCGTAAGGCTCCGCAGCGGCGCGAGGTGATGGAGCGTTGCGGATCTCGTCGATGAACTTCTTGACGCCGTCCTCGACATAATATGTGACGCCTTCGACGCCCCAGTTGACCAGGTCGACGATCTCACGGTTGTATTGGTAATCCAGGAACTTGACCAGATCGGGGATCACCTTGGACTTGCTTGAGATGACCATCATGTCGTTATCGGCCAGTTTAAACGTCGGCTGAAGCGATCCGAACTTCCAGCCGATCTCGCCCTTGTATGACAGAGGTCGGGCCGCGAACGCCCACTTGACGCCGTCGATATTGACGCGTGCGCTCTCGCCGCTCCAGTAGTCCGGTACAATGTAGTTGCGGCCGTTGACCATGCGCTCGTAACCCTGTTCGTTTGACTGGGACATCGACTCGGGATCTATCAGCTTTTCGGACCATAGTTTATTCAGGTAGGTCAGCGTCTCAAGGAACGCCTCGCTGTCATCGGCCGGGCCGTATACGAACCTCTCGCCGTTATAGTACATCGAGTAATAGGTATGGTTCATCAGCATCCATGTGGAGTAGAAGTTGTAGTCGCCGTTCTCCAAGCCGCCGCCGACAGGGTATGACTCCGGATACAGCTCCTTCAGTTTCTTGGCGACTTCATAGAACTCCTCCTGTGTAGACGGGATCGTCAGGCCGTTTTGGACGAACGTATCCTCTCGGTACGTGAACAGCTGCTGATTGCCGTAATGCTCGCCTATCTCGCCCAAGCCGAATCCATATACGGCGCCCGCGGCGGTGCTCAGCTTCTGCAGATTGTTGTTGTCGTCCAGCCATGGCGTATAGTATGTCAGATCGTCCTTGTAGTCCATCAGGTTTACCAGCAGACCCGCGTCGCCGAGTTGCTGCAGGGACATCTTGTCCGCCTGCGCGATAAAGACGTCGTCATACTTGCCGGCCGCCATGTAGAGCTTCATCGCCTCATTGCGGCCGTCGTACGGCATCTCTACCCACGTGATGTCCAGGTTTTTGCCCATGTACTCGGTCATCTTCTCCATCCACGCGGTGTGGACGATTGTGTTGTAGTAATCCGCCTTCACCCAATTCTTTACGGAAAAACTGAGCGTTTCCGGATACGCGGTTTCAGCGGTCGCGATGGGCGCCAATGTCAGCAGCATACACAACGCTGCGGCCAGCGCGAGGAGTCGGGCATGATGTTTCCGCATGTTGAGACCTCCTTGATTGTTGGGGGATTATATCATCGGGAACATAGGCGGCCGGACGGCTAACCCTTGATGCTCCCGATCATAACGCCTTTAACAAAGTACTTCTGCGCGAACGGGTAGACGAACAGTATCGGCAGCATTACGATCATCACCGCCGCCATCTGTGTGCCGCGCGGCGTCAGCTCTCCGGAGTCGAACAGCTCGACCATGTTCGACGCGCCGCTCTCCGAGATGGTCATCTGCTGGACGATGATCAAGCGGCGCAGCAGCATCTGTATCGGGTAGCGCGAGGAATCGTGCAGGTATATCATCGCCTTGAACCAAAGGTTCCAGTACTGCACCGCCGCGAACAGCCCGAACGTGGCCAGCAGCGCCGTGGACAGCGGCAGTATGATCCTTACGAATATCACCATATCGTTCGCGCCGTCGATATAAGCGGACTCGCGCATCTCCCCCGGTATGCTCTGGAAGAACGAGCGGTAGATGAACGCGTTATACGCCGTGACGCAGCCGGGGAATATCATTACCCAGAATGAGTTGACCCCCCCCATGCCGACAATCGCTATGTATGTCGGAATCAACCCGCCCGAGAAGAACATCGGTATCGTCAGGAATATGGTCAGAGGGCCTTTCAGTATGAAGCCGGGGATTGAAAGCGGGTACGCGCACAGCGCCGTGAATATCACGGATACCATCGTGCCAACGGCTGTATACGCGAGTGTGTTGCGCATGTATGTCCACAGTACCGGATCGGTCAGTATCACCTCGTAGGACTTGAGATTGAAACCGACCGGCAGCAGCGATACCATGCCCTTGTTGATGGCCTTGGGGTCGCTCACCGATATGGCTATCACGCGCATGAAGGGTATCAGCACGATGGCGCAGACGATTATCATTACGGCGATAATGATAACGTCGAATACCTTGCTTCCGTTTGATATCCTATTGCCGGGATTCTTTCGGCGGATGATTGATGTTTGCACAGCCGACACCCCCTCACCACAGGCTGCTGGCGTTGTCGCTCAGCCGTTTAACGATGGTGTTCGTCATAATCAAAAACACGAACGAAACAACGGACATGAACAAATCCACCGCCGCCGAGTAACTATAGCGCATCCTGTCGATACCTTCTCTATATGTGTACGTCGATATAATGTCGGCGGTTTCATATATCTGCTCATTGTACATCAGCAGGACTTTCTGGAAATCCATGCTCAGCATCTTGCCCACATTGAGTATCAGCAGTATCGTCACGGTCGGCAGTATGCTTGGAAACGTGATAAACTTGATTCGCTGCCATCGCGTCGCGCCGTCTATATAGGCGGCTTCGTACAATTCAACGTCCACGTTGGTGAGCGCGGCCAGGAATATGATAGAACTCCAGCCCATCTCCTGCCATATGCCGCTGCCTATGAACAAGCTGCGGAACATCGACGGCATCGTAAAGAACATTATCGGCGTTATATGGAACGCCTTCGTCAGCGCCGCGTTGACAATGCCGTCCGACGCGAACAGCTCTTTTACCAACCCGACGACCACAACCGACGATATGAAGTGAGGCAGATACGATATGGTTTGCACAGAACGCTTGAGCTTGTTGCTTCGAAGCTCGTTTACCATTATGCTGAATATGATAGGCAGCGGGAAGCTCCACATCAGCGAGTACAGCCCCAACAGCAAGGTATTGCGCAGCAGGCGCGGCGCGTACGGGCTTTTTAGGAACGAGGTGAACCACTTGAACCCTACCCACTTGCTGCCCCATATGCCCAGCCCCATGTTGTAGTTCTTGAACGCGATCTGCAGTCCGTATATCGGGTAATAGTGAAATAACACCAGCGTAGCCACGGCGGGCACGATCATCAGCAGCAACCACCGCTGCTTGATGCATGTCAGCCATGCGCGCTGCAGCCGACTCCTTGCTCTCGGCTGCCGGACCGTCCCATTGATAAACATGCAAACCTCCCGCTCGTATCGCGCGTCATCCCTGTTATATGGCCGACTTGCTACCAATGATTTCATTTAACGAAACTCGATTTCATCTCGCTGTTATTCTAACACGCTTGAAGGCTTATGTCAATAATGACGAATGAATATATCAAAGATTTGTCGATGATGTGGGGCGTA
>JAISBH010000084.1 GCA_031266295.1 Oscillospiraceae bacterium
CGTTGTATAACGGCTGCTCGGTCTACGGCTATAGCGGCTGATTCCCCGGCTCGTATATCAAAAGGGCTGCCGCTCGCACGGCGGTCCTTTTTTTGAATATCATCGCTTAGTGGCGCATAGGCTCAATCGGAGGTGCGTGTACATGATGAAAGATCCATCGAAAGATATCTCTATAGAAGAAAAGCGCAAGCGTCCGCATTCGATCGTGATGGAAAACCGCCGCAAAGCGTCGCTGACCGGTGTGCACGATGTGGCTAGCTTTCATGAGCAGGAGGTCGTGCTGACCACCGACGAAGGTGAGATCACTATCGTCGGTGAACAGCTGCATATCTCCCAGCTCAGCCTGGACGACGGGCATCTGATCGTCGAGGGCTTGATCGGCGGTTTGGAGTATGCCGACGTCCTCCCGCCCAAGAAGAGCGGGTTCTTCCGCCGCGCGTTAAGATAACTTTTATGGTCGAGCGCTGATGTTTGCGACGAACGGTCAGGCGTCAATATTCCTGGCGGCGGTATACGGCGGGCTGATGGTGGGCCTGCTGTATGACGCGTTCGCTTTGCTGGGCTTTGCGCTGGGCGGGCATAGGACGCTTACGGGTGCGCTGGATCTGCTGTTCTGGCTGGCGGCTGCGGGGGTGTTTGCGCTGACGATGGCGCTGTCCGGCAGCGATGGGCTGCGAGGGTATATGCTGCTGGGGTTTGCGTCCGGCGGGACGCTGTACGCGGCGGGCTTTCACCGCGCTATGGTCAGCGTCGCCTCCACGATCGCGAGGACGGTGCGCCGGGCGCGCAGACGTGCTAAAAAAAAGCGCTGCAAGGATCAACATCAGGAAGGATAACAGCTATCCAGATAGAATACTATTCGTGGATCCCATCCATATGGGGTTCACGTTTCTTTTTACAAATGATTTGATGCGCGGGAGGTATCGGAATGCGAATGAAGGGTGCGCCGGGGACAAGTACGGCGGCTGAGCAGGAAATTAAGAAGGGAATCGATATGGGCGGCGATGAACGCAAGCGGACAGGCGGCTCCGCGTCCGGCATAAAAGCCGCGTCCAAGCCGCTGATACAACCTAGACTATGGGTTGCGCTGTTCTGCGTGATCGTTGCCATCATGGCGGGATCACTATTCCGCGTGACGCGTCTATATCAAGCGACAATGGCTCAGGCCGACAGCCTGAAGGCGGAACTGGCGATGGAAGAGGCCGAGAAGGCCCGCCTAACCAGCGAGCGGGACTACATGACGACCAGCGCGTATATTGAGCGTGAGGCGCGCGTCGAGTACGGCTACATATACCCCAGCGACATCCGTTTCGTGGCCGCGCTGGAGCCGATGGATAACGAGCTGGATAGGATGGACGATTTATATGAAGCGGGCGAGGATTGGGACAGCGAGGAGTTCGGTCAGGCTGTAGAGGTATTCTCGCCTAGAGAATAGAGGTTGTGAACCGCGATTATGGATAACGACGGGCTGCGTGCCGTGATCGGTATTGGATCAAACTCCGTGAGGATGCTCACGGCGCGCGTTTACAATGGTGTGTTGACTGATACCGCGCGCTATCGCGAGGATGTGCGGACGTTCGCCGGACTGACTGAACGCGGGCTATCGGATGAGATGATGGTTCGCGTACTGATGGCGGTCATGCGGCTGTTGTCGGTGGCGCGCGGTGCCGGGGCGTGTGACGCCATGCTGATCGCGACCAGCGCCATTCGCGACGCGGTTAACGCGGGCGAGTTTGCGCGGCACGTCCGTGAGGGCACGGGCCTTGAGATGCACGTTCTCTCCGGGGAGGAGGAGGCGCGGCTGGGGTTCGGCGGAGCGACGGCCGGGTTGCCGGGATGCTGCGGGATGATCGACATAGGCGGCGGATCAACGGAGCTGGCGGTAGGCGTAGATGGCAAACCGTCCGCGCAGATCAGCCTGCAGTTAGGCGCGGCGCGTTTAGCGCGCACCGTATCCGCGTCCGTCGACCCCGAAGCCGTGCTGGCTGATTTGGTTCAATCGATAACCGACGAGCGTGGCGCTCTGCCCGCCGAACTACCGCGCTATTGGGTGGGCGTAGGGGGCACGTTCCACACGCTGGCGCGCGTCAGTCAAGGCGGGAAAAGCGACATTGAGGGACAAGTATTGACCCGCGGCGACGTTGAACGCATCGCGGACGCGCTGCATCGAATGCCGCTGGAGCGGCGCGCGTCCGTGCCGGGGCTGCAACCCGCGCGCGCGGACATAATTGTTCCGGGCGCGTGGATTGCGCTGGCGTACGCGAGGACGCTTGGCATTGACGAAATCTCGGTCACGGAGCGTGGAAACCTAGACGGATGCATGATGGTCATGTGGGGTTAGGGTTTGTTCAAGAATCTCGCATGGGTCTTGGGGTGTCTTTTCGAATAAGCCCTAATCAAGCCGTCTCGATGCTGGCGGCCTTCTCCAGATGCAGACGCTCGACGCCCCATTCGCGCAGTTTATACTTGAGTATCTTCCCCGCCGCGTTCATGGGCATCTCGTCGATGAACTCCACGTATCTGGGCGATTTATACCGCGACATGCCGTTGCGCACGAACTCGATCAGCTCCTCCGGCGTCGCGCTCATGCCCTCGCGCAGCGCAACGAACGCCAGCACCTCTTCGCCGTATTTTTCGTCCGGCACACCGACGACCTGCACGTCTCTTATCGCCGGATGCGTATACATGAACTCCTCGATCTCGCGCGGATAGATGTTCTCGCCGCCGCGTATGATCATGTCCTTCAGCCGTCCCGTCACTTTAAAGTAGCCGTTGGGCATCCTCACGCCTATGTCGCCTGTGTGCAGCCAGCCGGTGCTGTCGATCACCGCGCGGGTGGCTTCGGGCATCTTGTAATACCCCTTCATCAGGTTGTATCCCTTGCCGACGAACTCGCCCGGCACGCCGTCGGGTTGTTCCTCGTTCGTTTCGGGATCGACTATGCGCACTTGCGCGTGCGGCAGCGGGAATCCGACCGTACTCACGCGCAGATCCATTGGGTCGTCAGCGCGAGTCTGGGTCATGCCGGGCGAGGTCTCCGTCTGGCCGAACACGATTGTGATCCCGGTTAGGTGCATCTTATCGATCGCGTCCTGCATCGTCTTGACCGGGCAGGGCGAACCGGCCATGATCCCCGTACGCAGGCGTGAGAAGTCGAAGCGCGGGAATTCCGGATGCTCCAGCATCGCGATGAACATCGTCGGAACGCCATGCACCGCCGTGCACCGCTCTTGGACGAGTATCTCCATCTCGCGCACGGGATGGAATCGTTCCATCAGCACCATTGTCGTGCCGTGGGTCAGGCTGGACATGACGCCCAGCACGCATCCGAAGCAGTGGAACAGCGGCACCACGATCAGCAGCCGGTCGTTTTCGCTGAAGCGCATCCGGTCGCCCATGCCGTACCCGTTGTTGACCAGGTTGAAGTGGGTGAGCATGACGCCCTTCGGGAATCCGGTGGTGCCGGATGTGTATATCATGCTGATTGTGTCGTGCGGATCCAGCTCCGACTTGCGCCACGCCAGCGCCTCGGGCGGGATAGCCTCAGCCAGCTCATAGCATTCATCGAAGTGTTTGAATCCTGCCGGGGTGTCGTCCACGTTACCGATGTAAACGACGTTCTTCAGGCAGGGCAGTTTAGCACTGCTCAACTCGCCCGATTTCAAGTTTTTCAGTTCGGGGCAGATGCCGTTTATGTGGTCGATATAGATGTTATCGCGAACCGCGCCGATCATCACCAGGGTGTGGGTGTCGGACTGCCGCAGCAGATACTCAAGCTCGAACTGTTTGTAGTTGGTGTTGACAGTGACCAGCACTGCGCCCATCTTGGCTGTCGCGAACTGCATCACCAGCCATTCGGGGACGTTCGTCGCCCAGATAGCGACCTGGCGGCCTTTCTCAACGCCCATCGCCATCAACCCGCGCGCGACGAGATCCGTGCGCCGCGCGAACTCGCGCCATGTCCAGCGCACGCCGCGCTCCGGCGCGACGACGCATTCGTTGTCCGGGAACCGCGCGGCCATCTGATCCAGCATGTCGCCGATAGTGATTTCCACTAGCGGTCTGTCGGGATACTTCTGACCGGCGGCATGATCCTGCTCAGCAGTCTGCATATAACGACTCCTCCTTTTATCTAGGGTCTGTTCGGAAAATTTACCCTAATCCCCATTGCGGGATTTTTCAAATAGACCCTAGCCCAATCGATAGACGTTTGAGTGAATAACATTAAACGCAAAAAAACCCTCGTCTTTATACAGAGACGAAGGCGGCTTCGCGGTACCACTCTGCTTGACGCGATTATGCGCCCAGCTTTATCCGCTGTCTGCGTCCGTTTGCGTTTAGGCGAGCGGGTACGAAAACAACGGCTCCATGTTAACGGCGGAGAACCGTCCGGCGCTACTAAGACTCTACGTCCGTTGGTCCGGCCGCTCCCGGGCCAGTTTCGACGAACCGCGCCGCCGTCTCACACCAACCGACGGCTCTCTGATTTGCGCATAAGCGACGTCTACTACTCCCGATCACAGCGTTTATGATATAAAATGAAATGAATTGACTACGCGCGGCGTTCTGTGCGCTCCTTGATCTTGGCCGCTTTGCCGGACAGGTTGCGCAGATAATACAGTTTCGCGCGGCGAACCTTACCTCGGCGAACCGGTTCTATCCTGTCCACGCGCGGCGAGTGCAGTGGGAACGTGCGCTCAATGCCTACGCCATAACTGACGCGGCGTACGGTAAACGTCTCGCGCAGACCGCCGTTGCGCTTCGCGATGACTACGCCCTCAAACGCCTGCAGGCGCTCGCGGCTGCCTTCGACAACCTTAACCCATACGCGCACCGTGTCGCCGACGTCGAACCGGGGCAGCGTCTCTTTGATCTGTTCGCGCTCAATCGCGCGGATTACTTCCTGCATGGTGATTAGCGCTCCTTTGCCAAGTCGTAATAAGGATTATAGCACACATGGTATCGTTAGCGCAATAGCGATTTCACATTTCCCTGAAATGCGGGGGATGGCGGCGCGAAGTATAAATCTTCGCCGCTGGAGTGCGCGTCGTTCGACATGCGCTCCAGCGGCAGTGGGGGATCTCGTTAATTCTTGTTCATTTGTATGATGTCCCGTACGGTGAGCGTTCCGCGCGCGTTGAGCCAAGCTACTACATCAAACTGCCAGAATGACATTATACCGTTAGCTTTATACGCGTATAGCGGCCAGTTCGGCCGGCCATCTTCTCCTCTCTTCGGAATATAACATACATCGGGATGATTGATTCTCGCGTCTGAGGTGTATAGCAATTTAGGGTACGGCAGCTTCAGGTATCTTTTGATCAGTCCAGGCGTCGCGCCATACGAGTCGGACATCTTGAGAAATATATTCTCATAGTTGATCCACGCCTTTCTTCGTTCCCAGTCGGCCGCGCCTTCTTCGAACGAATTGCTGTGCATAAAGTGAATCGCAACCCGTTTTCCAAGCAACCCTATCGGATATCTTCTATTCCTGCCAAAAACACCGCTACCGTTGGCTCGCATCTTGGCATTTAAATAGACGTCCAAGTGTTCCAGGAATTCAATAAAATCGCTGGCATACATCCGCAGAAGCGTAGTCGGTGAGCGGTATTGTTTTCCTAATTCTTGACTGATCATGCCTCCGATACAATCATCACTGAATATTGTGAAGTCATGATTTGTTATGCGGCTTTGCTGTTCTTTTAGGAAAATATCACTTTGTCTTTCAAACTGTTGCGGTTCAGGTTGTTGCCGTTCGGGTGTCTGCTGTTCGAGTCGTTGCCGTTCGAGTCGTTGCCGTTCGAGTCGTTGTTGTTCCGCACGTCTTCTCTGCACAACAGCAGCGGCATAGTTTTGCCGTCTATTCACACCTTTGACCGCCTTTTCATATAATTGACATGGGGAAATACATGTTTATATATTACCCATGTGTAATATATGTAATATCTCTAGAATTGTGCGCGGCTTGAATATCCGAATTAATTTGTTGGTGTGAAGCAGGAAGGCCGTTTGTCGGTCCACTCATGAGACGCTAAATTCTATGAATCCGCCGCTTATATTACTGCGCGGTTATACTGCTTGAAGTATAACCGCGCATCTTTGGAATCTTTTCGCCACACGCGTCGTCTTAATTCACTGCAAATCAAACGGTTTTAGGAATTTCCACACCAGTTCAGGCTTCCCGTTTTCGTCAACTGAGACTTGCGCGTAGGCCCATCCCTCCACTTGGTCAGGAACAACGCCTGCCGCGATCAACGGCTCCGGATTCAGGACAAACACGATGTCCTTATCCTGGTCGGTGTTGTCATAACCGTTGGTTTTCATATCCTTCGCCCATTCAAACATATTGCCGTCGCCCAGTTTCACGCCGTAATGGTCAAGGGAGGTATGATAGTTAATGGAATCGCGGTACTTGCTGACGATCTGCTCATAGGCCGCCAGCGCGGTTGGGGCGCCGCTGTAGGTGAGCTTGTCGCCGCCAAGTTTTGCGCCAACCATCAGCATTGGGGCGCCCATCGCGCCGTCCATCGCGACGCTTTCATAGAAGACATAGTTGTCGGGCAATTTTTCGGTATCAAGACCCGCGTCGAGGAATGGCTGCGCGTCCAGTTCCAGCATCACGTCGTGCAGGGGAGCGCGGCTGTAGTCTTCACTCCAGATAAAACGCACGGAATCATCCGGCGCTGACAGCGCCCAGCCTACGTTCAGCTCATCCGCCTTCACATTGTCGGGCATTGTTTTGAGTATCGTATCAAATGATGTAATGGATTGCTGTCCGACCACGTCCAACCCTTTCAGTCCGTTGGTGCAGGCGGTGAGCGTGAGCAGGAGCGTGAACAACACGGCGACAGCCGCAGCCAGGTTGATTTTCTTCATGTCATTGCCTTGCCTTTCTATTGCTCTTTATTTTTGTTATATAGGCTTATCGTGCCGCCTTGAACCTTTTCAAACGCAGGGCGTTCGTCAGCACCGAGACGGAACTCAAACTCATCGCCGCCGCCGCGAAGATCGGGTTCAGCAACGGACCGCCAAACAGCAGGTGCAGCATTCCAGCCGCGATAGGGATACCGACGACGTTGTAGCCGAACGCCCAGAATAGGTTTTGCTTGATGTTGCGGATCGTCCGCTTGCTCAGGTTGATCGCCGTCGGGACGTCCATCAAGTCGCTGCGCATGAGTACGATGTCAGCCGATTCCATCGCTACGTCCGTGCCGGAACCGATCGCGATGCCGACGTCCGCCTGAACCAGCGCGGGCGCGTCGTTGATGCCGTCGCCCACCATTGCGACCTTGTGGTTCTCGCCTTGCAGTTTCTTGACCTCGTTAGACTTATCCTGCGGGAGAACCTCGGCGAGCACGCGGTCGATACCAACCTGTTTTGAGATAGCGGCGGCGGTCTTTTGGTTGTCCCCGGTGATCATGACGACTTCGATGCCCATG
>JAISBH010000131.1 GCA_031266295.1 Oscillospiraceae bacterium
GGGAGGCGGACTGGAGGTCCGCTGACCGGAACAGCGACGCAGTTGCGGCGCGCAGCGCGAAGCGGGCGCGTATCCGCAGAATCCCGAAGGGATTCTTACCTTAACGGGGCGGAAAAGACGCTCTAAGACCACTGCGGGATTTTTCGAACAGGCCCTAGATGATGGTTCGGGAAGATGGTTTAGGATGTGACGCCCGCTGTGGATAACACCGATCTCCTGTCAATGACAGGCATATGCAAATCATTCTTTGGCGTGACCGTGCTGGATCACGTCGATCTGCGCGTCCGTCAGGGCGAGATTCACGCGCTGCTCGGCGAGAATGGCGCGGGTAAATCAACGCTGATGAATATCCTCGGGGGCGTGCTGACTGCGGACTCAGGCGCGGTCGAGTTCGCCGGGAAACCGCTGGGGCGTGGCGCGGTAAAGGAAGCGGAGAACGCCGGCGTCGCGTTCGTTCATCAGGAACTCAACCTGTTCAACGATCTTACCGTCTGCGAGAATATATTCCTGCGCAAGGAACTGACCGGAGCGCTGGGCAGCCTGCGCAAGCGCGAGATGGCGCGGCGCGCGGCTGAACTGTTCGAGCGGCTGGGGGTCGCGATAGACCCATACGCCATGGTATCAGAACTGGAGACCAGCAAGAAGCAGCAGCTGGAGATCGCGAAAGCGCTGTTCGCGAACGCTCGGCTATTTATACTGGATGAACCTACCACATCGCTGAATCAGCATGAAACAGAACACCTGTTCTCGATCCTGCGCCGATTGAAGGCGGAGGGCAAGAGCTTCATATTTATCTCGCACAAGATGAACGAGATATTCGAGATCGCCGATCGGTACACGGTGCTGAACAACGGACGGGTCGTCGGCAGCGGTTTGATATCGGATACAAACCCGCGCGAGGTTACGCGCATGATGATCGGCGGGAAACTGATCGATGAGGGCTATTACGAAAAGACGCGCACAGGCGAGGTCGCTCTTCGTCTGAACGATCTGGCGGGCGAGGGATTCTCGGGTGTGAATATCACCGCGCACGCTGGAGAGGTCGTCGCCTTTACGGGACTTAAGGGCGCGGGCGTCAGCGAACTGTTACAGACGATATTCGGCGCGCTGCCGATGCGCGGCGGGTCGATTGATATATTCGGGCGGACGGTCAAGCGCCAGTCGATCGGTTCGGCAATGCGCAGCCATATGGCCATGATCGCCGCGAACCGCAAGGAAAACTCTATACTGCCCGATTTGGCGATGCTGGATAATCTCGTAGTATCCGAGCACGCGCTGACCGCGAGGCGGCAGATAGTCCGCCGCAAACGCGAGGTATCCAGGTACAACGCGCTGCGCGAGGAATTGTCGATCCGCGCGAACGATCCGTTCGATCTGATCACGTCATTATCGGGCGGAAACCAGCAGAAGGTGATCCTTGCCAGATGGCTGAACACGAAACCGCGCATCCTGCTAATGGATAACCCGACCCAAGGCATCGACGTCGGCGCGAAGGCGGAGATATATAAATTAATCCGCGCATTGGCGGCGTCGGGGATTACTATATTATTCCATACTCTAGAGATACCAGAGATACAAAAAGTGGCGGATCGATGCGTCGTGTTCTTCCATGGACGGATGCAAGCCGATCTGCCGCGCGAGGAGATCACCGAGGAACGGGTCATGCTGTACGCGACGGGAGCGGCGGCACCGGATCAATCGGGCAGAGGGGTGGCGGTATAAATGGCACAGACGATTATAACCACATCACGGCCGCCGAAGCGCAGCGCCGTGAAAGCGCTGGGTAATTATAGTTTTATCCTTATATTCCTGTGTATATTCCTTGTATACCTGTGGCGCAACGCTAACGCGCTGACGCTCAACGGCGTGATGAACATCCTGCGGCACTCGACTGTCGTTGGGATCATCGCCTTCGGAATGGGTCTGTCCATCATCACGGGCGGGATCGATCTGTCGGTGGGCAGTATGCTCGCTCTGATAGGCGGATTATCGGTGGAGGTATTCAACAATACCAATAATCCGCTTGTAACGCTGCTGTTCGCGCTGGGGCTGGGGTTGATACTGGGACTCATTAACGGCGCGCTGATCGGTTATGTCAGGATGCCCGCGTTCATCGTGACGCTGGCGACGATGATGATATACCGCTCAATGGCGCAGTATTACCTGCGCGCTGCGCTGCGCAAGTCGATATTTCAGATGAACGGCCAGCTGACCGCGTACCAGCCGTTCTACGACTTCGGCCAGTCGAAGGCGCTGGGATTCATTCCTACGGTTGGGATAATATTTATACTGGTAACGGCGGTGATGGTGTTCATCGCGACGTCCACTAAGTATGGCAAGTCGGTCTATGCTATAGGCAGCAATGAGCGCGCGGCTCAGCTGGCTGGCGTCAACGTTGGCCTGACCCGCGCGACGGTATATGTGATAACGGGCGTGCTCTGCGGCGCGGCGGCGTACATATGGCTGGCGATGAATGGTTCAGTCGATCCGGCCACGCTGGGCAAGAGCAACGAGATGTACGCGATCGCGGCGGTCGTGATTGGCGGAATCAGCATGTCCGGGGGTAAGGGCAAACTGCTGGGCGTGATGTTCGGCGCGATGAGCTACACCTGTATCGATAAAATAATCGCGGCGATGCGGATGGATGCGCTCATCAACGATACGATCAAGGGGACAATACTGCTTGTCGCCGTGCTGATTCAGATTCTAATACCAATGCTGCGGGGACGGATGGGGAAACAAAGAGCGTGAATAATTCGACTGTAGATGACAGCCATCAGGAACTGGGACTTATCACCATTGACCCGTGGCTGAAGCCATTCGAACGCGATATTCGCGAACGATTAAGCCGCTATGGGTACACGCGGGAGCGGATACTGCCGCGCGGCGGCTCGTTATCCGATTTCGCCAACGGTGCGATGTACTTTGGCATTCATCGGACTGACGACGGCTGGGTGTACCGGGAGTGGGCGCCGGAAGCGGACGCGTTATACCTGTTCGGCGAGTTCAACGATTGGAACCGCGAGCAGTATCCATTATCATGCATAGATGGCGAGGCGTGGGAACTGCATCTGCCCAAGCACGCGCTGCGCCACGGCCAGCGTGTATTGGTGAGCGTCGTCAGTCACGGCCAGCGCCGCGATCGGATACCGCTGTTCATCGGAAGCGTCGTTCGCGACGAAGCGGCCAACTCATTCACCGGGCGCGTCTGGTCGCCGGACGAGCCGTTCGCTTGGAAGAATGACGCGAAGAAGCGCGATCCGCATGAACCGCTGCTTATATATGAGGCGCACGTCGGCATGGCGACTCAAGAGGGCGGCGTCGGCAGCTACGATCATTTTACGGACGAGATACTCCCGCGAGTCAAGAAAGCGGGATACAATACCCTGCAGCTGATGGCGATCCAGGAGCATCCATACTACGCGTCGTTTGGTTATCAGGTGACGAACTTCTTCGCGCCTTCGCAGTGGTACGGCGATCCCGATGGGTTGAAGCGGCTGATCGACGCGGCGCATGGGTTGGGTATCGCGGTGCTGTTGGACGTCGTGCACAGCCACGCGTCCGGCAACTACGCGGAAGGCATTGCGGAGTTCGACGGCACGGAATACCAATTCTTCCACAGCGGCGGCAAGGGCTGGCATCCGGCGTGGGGGACTCGGCTGTTTGATTACTCGCGGCCGGGCGTGGTTCACTTCCTGCTGTCCAACCTGAAATATTGGCTGAATGAGTACCATTTCGACGGATTTAGGTTTGACGGCGTGACCAGTATGCTATACTGGGATCATGGGCTGGGTATGGCGTTCACCGAATATAAATGCTATTATAACTTCAACGCCGATCTGGATGCGGCGGCTTACTTGATGCTGGCCAACGAGCTGATTCACGAGGTGAAACCGTGCGCGGTCTCGATCGCCGAGGACATGAGCGGTATGCCTGGATTGTGCCGGCCGATCGCGGACGGGGGTTTCGGTTTCGACGCACGGCTGGGTATGGGTCTGCCCGACTTCTGGATCAAGATGGTCAAGAGCCGCGACGAGGATTGGGATTTGCGCAAGCTGTGGCATGAACTGACCACGCGCCGCCCGGGTGAGAAGGTGATCGGCTACAGCGAGTCGCACGATCAGGCGTTGGTGGGCGACAAGACGCTCGTGTTCCACATGGCCGACGCGGCGATGTATACCGGCATGAGCAAGCTGACCGAGGATCCCGCGATCGACCGCGCGTTGTCGCTGCTCAAGTGTATCCGACTGTTGACGCTGACGCTGGGCGGCGAGGGTTACCTTAACTTCATGGGCAACGAGTTCGCGCATCCGGAGTGGATTGACTTCCCGCGAGAAGGCAACGGGTGGAGCAGCCATTACGCGCGCCGTCAATGGAATCTAGCGGACGATCCGCTGCTGCGCTATAGCGACGTTGCCGCCTTCGACCGCGCGATGCTGGACTTTGCCGAAGAACGGAGCGTACTTACCGCGCGTGACACCCAAAACCTGTGGATCGACCAAGAGCGCAAGATAATCGCATACCGCAAGGCCGGGCTGGTATTCATACTCAACACCCATCCGACGCAGTCTAACACCGATTTCTACCTGCCGGTTCAGAAACCGGGGCGCTGGCGGCCCTGCTTCTCGACCGACGAGCCTCGGTTCGGAGGGCGCGGTCGGGTGGATATGTCGTTCACGTATCAGGCCATAGCGGATGATCCTCGCGGCGCGGGGTTCTTTGTGTACGCGCCGAACAGATGCGGGTTTGTGTTGGAGAGGATAGGAGAGTAGCATAGCTATGACATTATATGTAGCACGCCATGGTGAAACCGAATTCAACAGGCAGCGCCGCTTCACCGGCAGCATAGACGCGCCGCTCAGTGAAACCGGTTTACAGCAGGCGGATGAACTGGCGCAGCGGCTCAAGTCCGACGGCGTTCATCTGGACGCGATTGTGTCCTCATCGATGCGGCGGGCGCTCGCCACGGCGGGGGTTGTCGCCGACGCGTATGGTCTGCCCGTCGAAACCGCCGATGAATTCGTCGAGCGGAACATGGGCGTGTATGAAGGCCTGACGTTCGAGGAGTGTGAAACACGCTGCCCTGATATGTTTGAACGGGGGGCTTCCCGCGAATGGGACGACGCGCCCGACGGCGGCGAGACGCTGCGCCAGCTCGACGAGCGTGTGTTGCGCGGGCTTGAGCGCGTTCTGGCCGATCATTCGGGGCAGGATGTGCTGATCGTGTGTCACGGCGGGGTGGTGATGATGATCAACAAGCGGCTAAACAATCTTGATCTTGAGGGAATGTTCAACTGCAAGCGGGACAACTGCGGGGTGAATGCGTTTCAGATTGCCTGACGCCGGAGAGGGGAGAATTATTTCCGTCGACATTCGCGGCCAAGAGGCGCGTATTCCTCCCCCAGACCATACTGTCCGGTGGGGGGCTTTTTCATCATACGAAATCGTTTTCCATTTCCCTTTGACAACCATGGCATTTCGTGGTAAACTCATAGGTATCACAGGAGAGGGAGCAAACGACATGGCTGGTATTCGTATTTCGGATCTGGTGGTGGACTGCGCGGACGCTAAGGCGACGTCGGAGTTCTATTCGAAGCTGCTGGACTGGGACATAGGCGAGGCTTTCGGTATGCCCACGGTGGCGTCGCCCGATGAAGCGTATATGTTCCTGTTTGCGCAGGAGGAGGATTATGTGCCGCCGGTATGGCCGGAGGTTGAGGGCAAGCAGCAAAAACAGTTGCACCTAGATTTCGTAGTGGATGATTATGAGGGGACAATTGAGAAGGCAATGCGGTTGGGAGCGAAACGCGCCGAAACGCAGTACATGCCCGATCATTTCACAGTGCTGCTCGATCCTGCGGGACATCCGTTCTGCCTTTGCAAAGGGTAATTATTGAAGTGTCGATCATCTGAAAGGGTAAAGTTTATGAAATATACTGTTGTGCCTGAATGGGGCAATATTAGCGTATCACGGCTGGGCATGGGCTGTATGCGTCTGCCTACGACTAAAGATGGGGAGAAAACGGTCATTGATCGTCCCGAGGCCATCGAGCTGATCCGCGCGTCTATCGACGGCGGGATCAATTATGTGGATACCGCGTACGGCTATCACAATGGCGAGAGCGAACTGGTCGTCGGCGAAGCGCTTAAGGATGGATACCGCGCCCGCGCGTTTCTGGCGACCAAGCTGCCCTCCTGGCTCGTTCACGAGGAAGCGGATATGGATCGCCTGCTCGACGAGCAGCTAAAGAAACTGCAGACGGATCACATCGATTTCTATCTGCTGCACGCCGTCAACAAGTCCCATATCGCCAACTATCGCAAGCTGAACTATCAGAAGTTCCTTGAGCGGGCGAAGGCCGACGGGCGTATCGGTCGGGCGTGCTTCTCGTTCCACGACGACGCGGAGACGTTCCTCGACGTGCTGAACGATTACAACTGGGCGATGTGCCAGGTTCAGTTCAACTACATGGATACTGATAACCAGGCCGGGCTTTCCGGTATCCTTGAGGCGGGCAAGAAGGGTATCGGCGTGGTGGTGATGGAGCCGATCCGCGGCGGTTCGCTGGCGAACCCGCCCGAGTCGGTCAAGGCGATGATGGAGAATTATCCCGTTAAGCGCAGCCCTGTCGAATGGGCGTTCTCGTATATCGCGCAATTCCCGGAAAACAGGGTGCTCCTGTCCGGCATGAGCAACATGCAGCAGCTGCGGGAGAATCTCAAGACGTTCGAGACCATCAACGACGGACCGCTGCCGCAAGAGGATCAGGACTTCATCGAGGCGATAACGAAGGCGTACAGGTCGCGGGTATACGTCGGCTGTACGGGCTGCCGTTACTGCGTGCCGTGTCCGCAGGGCGTGTGTATACCGGACATATTCCATAGCTACGACGAGTCATACATGTTTGATAACTTCGGTCACTTCAAGTGGTTCTACGATGAGTGCGTAACGAAGGGCACCGACGCTGGTAAGTGTGTCGAGTGCGGTGCGTGCGAGGCGCAGTGTCCGCAGAAGATACCGATCATCAAGCATCTGGCGGAGATTAACAAACGTAGCGCATAAGGGATTCGCAGCTACTGGGATGGCGGGACGGTTGTGTAAACCGTCCCGCCACATCTATGCCGACGGGTAAATTGTACTCTGTCTCGCTAATAACTTCCCGTCTTTGCGCGTCTTTTTACTGCTCCGCCAGGTATTCCGCAAACTGCCGCTGGAATTCGGCTATATACGTATCTAGTCCAGCAGCCTTTAGCTTGGCGATCGCGGAATCAAACCCTTCCTCATAAGAAACCAGTCCGAAACGGATGGGATACATAGAGCTGATCAGCTCCGTCTCCATGTTGGCCAGTTCCATCGACAGTTCGGTCGCGTCGAACAAGAAGGCCGCTGCGGGGGTGTACACGATTTCGTCATTGGGCAGAGGCACCTGGTCGTATTCGATACCGGCGTCGGGGTAGCTCTCGTCGTAGCGCATGTAACCCTTGAACCCAGTCATCCACGTATCGAAGTTATACAGTGCGTTGCCATCGTCGCCCTCAATGTACTTGTAGCGATACGGGTCGGACGCCGTATAGTGTACGCCTTCGATACCCCAGTGGAACAGGTCGTGGTTCGCCTTGTCCGCATACAACCAGCTCAAGAACTTTAAACCCGACTCGGGATCCTCAGCCGTCGCCGAAATCGCGTTCAGGTTCTGCGCCAGTGTGTAGACGAGCTTAATCTTCTCAGGCGCGAGCATGTAGAACTGGAAGTAGGATTCCGGAATGTTCTTTTGAACGCCGACGTCGTTTTGATGGTTGAATGTCGGCGATGGCAGCACAGATCCGATATTGGCCATATCGCTCTTGTACTCCTGTGCTATCGACAAGATATCTGGATGGATGTATCCCTTCGAATACAGCTCCGCGAAGAACTCCGCATCCTTCTTGAATTCCTCCGACTCGTAGTATGATTCGACCGTTCCATCCTGGCGGATCAACGCAAATCCCTGACTCATCTCTACATAGAAGGGCCAGGTGTCATATGTGCGGTGCAGGAACGCCGGTGCGTGACGGATATTGTGCAGCCACATATACGGCTTGACGCCCGTCTCTTCCTCTACGGCGGGCTGCAGCGCAGCGAATGCGCCTAGCAAGTCCTCAGCCGTCTCGGGGTATTTGCCATCCAGATATTTCTCCATCACGTCGCCGCGCGCGAACATATAGCCATACAGACGGGTAAAATCCTTCCAATTGGCGGGTACGGCGTAGACCTGGCCTTTATAGGTGCCGGCCGTCCAATCCTCGTCGTTGAACATGCCCGTTAGCACCGGGTAGCTGGGCAGGTACTCATCAATCGGGATGATCGCGTCCATGCTGGCGATGGTGGTGAGGTTCTTGACGTCCTGCATAATATGCAGCAGTTCGAACGGCTCGCCGGTAGCCAGCATCACGTTCAGCTTTTCATTATAGGCGTCCCACGGTATGCGGATGAACGAGACCTCGATATCCACGCCGTCGTCGGCAAGCTTCTGATTCACTGCGGACAGCGCGGTATCCATGTCCGTCATGTAGTTGCCAGGGGTCACGTAGCGCATCGGGTGCGCTGCCATCGCGGGCGCGGCTAGCGCGGCGATGATCATGCACGCGAGCAAACAGGTCAGCCATTTCTTCATTGTAGTGAGTCGCTCCTTTCAGATGTTGCCTATTCACAGCGTCCATCCGGACGCTTGAATCCTCGTCAGCCTTTTACCGCTCCAACTACCATGCCTTTAATAAAGTATCTCTGCAAGAACGGATACACCAATATAATCGGCCCTATCGTTATGATCGATGTGGCCATCTTGAAGCTCTCTTTAGGAGGCGTCAGCGACACGCCGGTCATCATGTTGCTGATCATCGACAGCTCGGATTGAATGTTGAACAGCAGCATCTGCAGCGGGTAGTAATCCGCTTTGTTCACCAGCATGACCGCGTTGAAGTAATTATTCCAATAGGAGATGGCATAGAACAGAGTGATCGTCGCCAGTACTGGCGTGGCCAAAGGCAAGTAAATCGTGAACGCGATCCGCGCCTCGCCTGCGCCGTCGATCAGTCCGCTCTCCCTGAGCGAGTCGGGTACGCCGCGAAGGAAGTTCCGCACCAGGTACATATTGAACGGCGAAAACATCAGCGACGGTACGATCAACGCCCAAATATTGTCGGTCAAACCCAGCGCGCGGTTGACCATATACCACGGAACCAGACCCGCCGAGAATATCATCGTTATATAGAAATACAACGCCAGACCGTTGCGGAACTTGCATTGCGGACACGACAGTGTGTATCCGGCGCAATAACTCATCACTACCGCTGCCAATGTACCAGCCAGCGTCGAGCGGATCGTAACCCAGTAAGCCTTAGGTACCTTCGACACAGAGTTGAACATTCGCCGGTACGCCTCGCCTGACCATTCCGCCGGCCATAGCGTATATCCGTTGACCGTGATCGCCCGTTCCGTCGCGAATGACGTCATCAATACCATCAACATCGGCGTGAGACAGAATATGGCGATCAGAGACACCACAGCGACAGTCAACGCCTGGCTAATCGTGAATCTTCTCCTCATACGCATCCGCCTCGCTTTACTCAATATGGATCAGAACAGTGCGCCTTCAGGATACAGTTTGTTCGCCAGCGTGTTCGAACCGAATACTAGCGCAAACCCCACGAGCGATTGATACATACCCACAGCCATCGACAGACTAGGGTTGCCTGTCAGCTTGAACGTGCGGTATACATATGTATCAATAACCTCCGCGACGGGCATCAGCGAACCGTTATCTCGGATAACCGCATAGAACATTGAGAAATCTCCGTAGAATATCCGCCCGATTTCCATGAGCGTAAGTATGCTGGCCGTAGGCAGCAACAGCGGCAGCGTGATATACCGCACGGATTGTAACCGCCCCGCGCCGTCGATGTAGGCCGCTTCATACAGGCTCTCATCAATACCCGTTATTACGGATAGGTAAATCACGCTGGTCCAGCCGATGTACTTCCATACGCGCAGCAATATCAGTATCACATACCAATACCCCGGTGTTGAATAGAAGCTGACTGCGGCCCCGCCCATCCCGACGATGACACGATTCAGCAAGCCTGTACTGGTATTCAGCAGTCCCTGCAGCATATAGCTGACCACAACCCACGATATGAAGTATGGGAACAGCATTACAGTCTGGCTGACCTTCAGGAAGCGCTTCGCGCGTATCTCGTTGAGCAGCAGCGCCAACACAATTGAGCTGGCATAAACGATCACGATGAACAGGAAATTTAGTATCAGCGTATTGCGCGTAACCGTTGCCGCCCACGTTGATTTAAAGAAATACTGGAAATTCTTCATCCCTACCCATTGACTGAATATACCCGTACGGAAGTTGAACTTCTCAAACGCGATAGCCATGTACGGCAGCGTTATATATCCGTAGATAAACGTATACAACGCCGCCGGCAGCACGAGTATGTACAGCACGCGGTTGCGAATCAACTCGTGGATCACTCCGGGCAGGCCTAGCCGTTTGGCGCGATGGGTTCGCATTGTATTTGACGCTGGATCTACTGTCATCACGCGCCTCCTGTCATTCGGCTCGTAACACACCAACAATCACTTGATGCAATAATTGATCGTTATTCATAAATATATTGTGATTCTCAGATGCAATTATAGCTGATATAGCAGTATTTTGCAAGAGTTTGTTGCAATACGACAGCGATGGTAAATTTGGTAGCATGGATGGAAGTTTTACAGGTAGCAAGAGAACGAGTGGAAAGGCAAGGCAGCGTAAGAAAACTACATTCTGTACCACTTAAATGTGTATTCATTTCTACAATATCAGAACGAAAGTCCCCGCCGTAATCAGCAAGCCGCCGATGATTGATTTTACATCCGCCGCTTCGCCCAAAAAGACGAAAGCCATAACCATACTGATAACAACGCTGAATTTGTCAATCGGAACGACTTTGGATGCTTCGCCCATTTGAAGTGCCTTATAGTAGAAAAGCCATGATAAACCTGTGGCACAGCCGGAGAGAATAAGAAACAGCCAGCTTTTCTGACCGATTCTTATTATATCGTGCTGCTTTCCTGTGATAAAAACAATGCCCCATGCCATAAAAAGCACGACGACGGTTCTGATGGCGGTTGCCAAATTTGAGTTTATCTCTTTAATGCCGATTTTGGCAAGGATAGAGGTAAGCGCCGCAAACAGAGCGGATAGGAGCGCATACAGCACCCACATAAAAAACACCTCCCGTAGAAAACACGCCAAACAGCGGTCCGACGTATAGTCGGCATAAAAAAGCACAGAGCGGGCGGCAGTATGCCGCCCGCTGCGCGTCCATTCCTCAATCGATCTTTACGATCGTTTGCGTCTCATGCGACTTATAAGCATTCTCCAACAGTTCCGTCAGCGCGATCCCTTTCGCCGTGTCGAACGGGATGGGCTTGCCGTACAGGATACCGTCCAGCCACTGCCGCAGCGCGATTGGCTGTGCATCAGGCAGCTTGTTCTTATCAGGGATGAACCAGCCGTCCTTGAATTGATTGGAACGCACCTTAATCTGATCGCCAACGGCGGTCACGGCGCCCTCGGTGCCCAACAGTTCAAAGAAGTTGCCGTTGTACGGCGAGATAAAGCCCGTTTCCAGTACGGCGATCGCATTGTTTTCGAACTCAACGACGCTGACGGCGTTATCGTCGGCGGGAGCGGGCGCATAGTTTGTGTTGAATATTGAAGCGATGCGCCTGGGCTTACCCAGCAGGTAGGCCGCTGTGTACATCGGATGGCAGCCTAGATCCATCATCGCGCCGCCGCCCGCCTTCTCCACATCGTACCAGTAATCGGGCAGCCAGCCGCGCACTGAACCATCGTGCGCGCTGCGCATACGCATGTATGTTATCTTGCCCAATATGCCCTCGCCGATCGCTTGCTTGCAGTACTGCGCCAGAGGGGTAATCAGGTTCGGATGCGAGATGCAGAACTTGACGCCGTTCTTCGCGACCGCGTCGGTGATGGTTTGGCAATCCTTGACAGTGGGCGCGAGAGCCTTCTCGGTGAAGATATGCTTGCCAGCGTTCGCGGCCGCGACCATCACCTTCAAGTGATCGCTGGTTGCGGTATCGACGACTACCGCGTCAACGTCCGCGCGAGAGAGGGCTTTGCCCAGATCCGGTTCAAAGTCGACGCCCAGTTCCTTGGCCCAGGCCGCGCCGCGCTCGGCGTCGTCGTCCCATACGCAGGTGACTTGCGCGTCGGGCTGCGCTTGAACGGTCTTCGCGTAATCCGCAGCATGAACGTGCCACTTGGAGAGCATCAGCACATTAACTTTATCCGCCATTGATATATCCTCCATAGTATTCTAAAATGTCGGTATAACGATCTCGACTTCCTTGCCCAGCTGGCTGGAACGATAAATGCCGTCGCAAATCGCTTGGTTGTATATGATCTCCTCGCCTGGTATAGGCGCAGGGCCGTTTGTTATGACCGCGTCCACGAACCCACGTATCTTCGCGGCGAAGACATCCTTGTGCACCATGCCTTCATACGCGTTGAACGGATACGACGGGTCGATGAACGAATCGATCTGCATACCGTTCACGTCTGTGAAGTACATATAGCGTGACACGTGGTTGAGTTCGTCTTTCTTATTGACCATCTTGATCGCGCCCTCGGTGCCTAGCCAAAGCGTCGGGCCAAGGCTGTCCGCGTGCATCGCCCAGGATTGCTTGAATACATAAGTGACGCCGCCCTCCATCCGCACGAACGCGACGGAGAAGTCGTCCACGTCAAACGTATCAGCGCCGGGCCAGTACTTCGGATTCTTGCCGAAATAGTTCGTCGCGATAGCGGATACGGTTAGGGGCTTGGGGTAATGCACCGCGTGCAGGCATTCGTCGATTGAGTAGCAGCCGATGTCGCCCAGGCATCCGTAGCCCGCCTTGTCCTTGTCAACGAACGTGCCCGCCGGAATGCCTCGCCGCCGTCCACCGCCTGACTGAATGTAGTACACTTTGCCCAACGCGCCGGAGTCGATAATCTCGTCCACCTTGCGGCGCATATAGTCATACCTTGGCTGAAAACCGATGGTCAGAATCTTCTTCGCCTTGTTGGACGCCTTGACCATGTCTGCCGCTTCCTGGATTGTGAACGACATCGGCTTCTCGCACAGCACATGGATGCCTGCCTCCAAACACGCTACCGTACATTCCGCGTGCGTGGTGTTGTACGTGCAAACGCTGACGCCGTCCATCTCGACGTTCTTAACCAAGTCATATACGCTCTCAAACGCCGGGGCATCCTTCAGGTCATACTTGTCCAGGAATTCGCGCGCCTTGCCCGGCACGATGTCGCACGCGCCGACGATCTCCACGTCGTCGAAGCTGACATAGGGCTTCATGTGCGCGTGCGCGATGCCGCCCGTGCCGACTATGCCGACGCGAATCTTCTTGTCCGGCGCTTTCTGGTTTGCCGTCTTTTTGTCCGGCGTTTTCTTGTCCGCCATGTTGGCCTCCTGCAGATTGTTGGATTACGGTTGCAAGCCGGAAGGTATTGGAAGCAAGTCCCAATACCTTCCGTGTGCATTATGCGTCAATTGAGATGCGTTGTCAACAAGGGTTAGAACAGCCAGTCTTCGCGCGCGGGCAGATTCTCCTGCACATACTGCATCAGCGCGGGCAGGACGCCGTTCTCGCCGGTCCGCAGGTAGTTGCGGTACTCCTCGATGATGGCGATGGCCTCTTCCTCGGTTTCGGCGAAGTATGCGCTCTCGCGGGCTACGCGCTCGCGCTCGCCGGCCATCAGGGCGTTGAATTCATCCTGACGGTCGAACGTGCTGAACAACGCGCTGAGGGGATATCCGTCATACAGCTTGATCGGGCTGAGTTCCTTGTATTCCTTGATCATTGGCTCTTCGGCGTCGGCGTTGCCAGGCTCGGTCTCGCCGAACCACTTATAACGCTCGGAGGAGATCAGCGGGATGTTGTAATAGCGGATGCCGCGGTTGCGCAGCGCGACCACCTGGGCCTCGTCGCCGGCGGCCTTGCCCGCTATCAGTTCATCAGTCCAGCGAGGTTGTCCGGCTTCATTGAAGTTGAACGTGTCGCCCTCGAAGCCGTATTCGGTGAGGATGACGCCTTCCTTGCTGTTGATGTAGTCGAACCAGGCCAGCGAAGCCTCGAGGTTCTTATTCGTGATCGGGAAAGCGATGCCGTGCGTGCCATTGCGGCCATTCAGTTCCGCCTGAACCTTCGTCGTGCCGTCGCCGTACGTCAGCGGGCCGACGGGGATATACTTCATCTCGGGGTTGGTCTGCCAGGTGCCCAGCTTCTTCATCGCGTTAAGCGATACGGAATACTGCGCGGTCTGGACGGCGACTGTGCCGTTAGCCGTCTTCTGCTCGGCCAGCGTATCGGCCGTCGTGAAGCATTCTTTGTCCAGCAGGCCTTCCGCTACCAGCTTGCGTATGAACAGGACTTCGTCCAGGTACGGCTGCTCCAGGAAGCGATAGGAGACGTTTCCGTCAGCGTCGAGACGATAATCGGTAAAGTAAGGATGCTGCTCAAAGCCGATGTGCAGCTGATCCACGCCCCAGCCGTTGTGGAACGAGGAGGCCGGGATCACGTCGTTGCCGTTCAGATCCTTGAAGCCGCCTTCCTTGACGGCCTTCAGGAGGTTGTACACATCGTCCGGCGTCTTGACGGCGCTCAGATCCGTGCCCAGCGCTTCCGCGATATCGCCGCGGATGAACACGCCGTACGCCCAGTGCGTGATATCCTGAATGCTGCCGGGGGTTTCGTTCGGGATGACATACTTCTTGCCGCCAAACAGCGGGTCGTTCAGGTCGGCTTCCAGGAACTTCTGGGAGATGACGCCCACGTCCCACGCGTCGCTCAGGTTCGGGTAGTTGCCGATAACGTCGTCCAGCGGCAGCAGCATACCCTCGTTGCCCGCCTTCTTGATGACGCCGGTCTCGCCTGCGCTGCCGCCCCAGAACGGGAATTCCAGGATGTCAGGCATATCGCCTGAGGCAAAGATGAGGTTCAGCTTCTCGGTCTCGCTCATCATGATGCCTTCGATTTCGACCGTGACGCCGATCTTCTCGCGGATAGCCTTGGCTACGTCGTTGTTGTAGGTGTCGTCCGGCGCGATCTTGCCGCCGTTCCATACGAATAGCATGGTCAGACGCACGTCGCCGTAATGCGTGAGCGCGGTTTCCTCGCTCAGTGCGGCCAGCGGCGCCGCCAGCGACAGCACGAGCGCCAGCGCCAGCATAGCGGACAGGAGTTTCTTGGTTTTGAACATGGTAATGCTCCTTTCATTATAAGTCAGCCCTTTACAGAGCCGACCATTACCCCTTTGACATAGTACTTCTGCAGGAATGGGTAGACCACGACTATCGGCATCGTCAGTATCATAACGAACGCCATCTGCATCGACTGAGGCGTTGTGCTCACCGCCTGAACGTATATGGAACTCTCTTGCCCTGGCTTGATCGACTGCTGCGAGGACGCCTCCAACAGTATCTTCTGCAGCAGCGTCGCGGCGGGCATAATCTTCTGGTTCGTGACGTAGTAAGCGCCCGTGAACCAGTCGTTCCAATGCCCCACGCCAATGAACAGCGCTATCGTGGCCAGCACCGGTATAGAGGTGGGCAGGTAAATCTGGATCAGCGTCCGCCACTCGCCCGCGCCGTCGATTCTGGCCGACTCGCGCAGTTCCGGCGGTATGCCATCGAAATATGTGCGCACCAGTATCATATTGTAAAAACTGAATATGGACGGCCATACATATATCCAGAAACTCTTTGTCAGTCCCAGCGCGCGCAGCAGCAGGAAATAGGGGATCATGCCGCCAGAAATGATGGTTGTAATGAAGAAATACAGCACAATGCCCGTGCGGCCCGGCAGTGTGCGGATATGGACGCCATACGACATAAGCGATGTAAAGAACAGCCCCAGCACGACGCCGATGCTTGTGCGCCCCACCGATATCAGGAACGCGTCCACTATCTGCTTGTTCTCGAACGCCTTCTTGTAGTTATCCAGCGTGAACGCGCGCGGGAACAGGTACACGCCGCCGCGCGCGAAGTCGCGTCCCATGTTGAACGAGGCGACCAGGATATACCAGAACGGATAGAACGTTATGAACGCGAACAACACTAGGAACACATAGTTAAACGTCGTAAAGGCGCGCAGTCCTAACGACCTACGAATCCTGTTCGAACGTAAACCCCCGGCCCGCGTACGTGTCATATGATTCCCTCCTGACCTAATGATTACCAGATTGATATCTCACCCACGCGCCTGGATATCGCGTTGGCAGTGAACATGAGAGCCGCTGAGAAAACCGATTTGAATAATCCTATAGCCGTCGCGTAGCCGAAGCGGCCTTCGCGTATACCTATCTTCAGTACGTATGTGTCTACTATCTGGGATATGGCCATGTTGGCGGGCTGCTGCATCAACAGTACCTGGTCGGTATTCGCGTTGAGTATGCCGCCGGTAGCCAGTATGAACAGTATGGCGATTGTGGGGCGAATGCCCGGTAACGTGACATGCCACGCGCAGCGAAGCCGACCCGCGCCGTCCACTATAGCCGCCTCGTATAGTTCGGGGCTGACGCTCGTTATTGCGGACAGGTACACGATCGTGCCCCAACCCACGCCCTTCCATATATCCGAGAGCACGGCCATCGGGTAAAAGTACTGCTTCTCACCCATGTAGTACATGGCCTCCAGGCCGAATACCTGTGTGCGCAGACTGTTGACCAAGCCGCCGTACGGCGTGAATACTATCGTCAGCAGCGAGTACACAACCACCCATGACACAAAGTGAGGCAGGTATGAGACCGTTTGCACCACGCGCTTGAAGCGCATATTCTGAACTTCATTCAGAAGAAGCGCCAGTATAATCGGCGCGGGGAAAGAGCAGGCCAGCTTCAGCACGCTTATGACCAGCGTATTCCTGATCACGTTCCAGAACTCGGCTGCAAACAAGAATTGATTGAAGTACTTCAATCCAACCCATGGACTGTGCAGTATGCCCATGTTGAACTTATAGTCCTTAAACGCGAGCAGCACCCCATACATCGGCTGGTAGCAGAATACAGCAAACCAGACCACAGCGGGCAGTAACATTAAATATATGGCGCTGTGCCGTGCTATCCGTACGCCCAGTGGATTACGCCGGATATGTGGAACATTTTGTGCAGTCTGCCGTGTCAAGAGCCTCGCCTCGCTTCC
The DNA here is from genome assembly GCA_031266295.1 of Oscillospiraceae bacterium. Lineage (GTDB taxonomy): Bacteria > Bacillota > Clostridia > Christensenellales > Aristaeellaceae > BNUH01. The sequence goes on from JAISBH010000131.1 coordinate 17,260, forward strand.
TTGATTAAGACCCTGGCGTATATCACAGTCTCGGGGAATATCACTACAATTCTCAGGCCGACGCAGCCTCTATATCAAGCGCGGCGACATATATCTGCGAGAAATAATTCGCTATATATATATATATATATATGCGTATCTGACAAAATCGTCACTGCTATTCTAGCAGATATTCCGTTGAATGTCAAATGCAATTTTGAAAACTGTGGGAACGGCTAGACGGCTGCGTGTATGAGAAATGTAATTACAAATATATGAGGTACGGCACAGAAAAAACGGTACCGTCCCTGAATCACGCCAACTGCCAGTCAATCAAGAAATGATTGCTTTTTCATGCCTAATGGGTTATACTTCTCTGGCAATGAAGAGCAAATATCAAGTCATACTGGACGACCTGACCACCCTCATCGAGAACAACACATACAGCTCGGGCGCCATGCTCCCAACCGAGAAGGAGCTGACCGGGCAGTACGGTGTTTCGCGTACCACTGTACAAAGAACGCTTAACATACTGGTGGATCGGGGAATGATCCGCCGCACGGCGGGCAAGGGTACGTTCGTCGCCGATAAGGACGGCGGACAGCCTGCGGCGCGCGAGGACGCCGGTTCAAGCCAGGCGGACAAAAACGCCGTGCTCGGCGGAACCGCCAGCCTGGAAGCCGTAGACGGTCGGCGTTTAACTCCCACGGATGCGGTAATGATTCTGCCCAACCACCAAGCGCATGTATCGCTTAACTACCTGCGCGGCGCTGGCTCATACCTCGACCCGCGAGGCTGGAACATCACCGCAATATACTCTCATAACCGCAGTGAGAATGTATTGTCATATGTCGATAAACTGTCCGGCAGCGGCTGCGGCGGGTTCATCATATACCCCATCACGTCCGAAGACAGCGGAGGCGTGCTCCTGCGCCAGCACCGCCGGTTAACACCCATAGTTACCATTGATAAGTCCGTCCGAGACGCGCCGTTCTCATCGGTTCTGTCCAACAACTACATGGGCGGGTACGCCGCGGCAAACCATTTTCTGGGTAAAGGGCATCGTGTTTTCTTTATCGTTACCAACGTTCAGCGCTGCGACAGCCAGTTTGAGCGCCGTCAAGGATTTATAGACGCTCTTAAGGACCGGGGGATTACCTTCCCGGATGATCGCTTGATGGAGTTCCCGTCGGACGACGCCGACAGCGTCCAGCTGGCGCTGACAGACTTCCTGAAACAGCGGAGCGGCGAGCTGCCCGCGGCGGTTTTCTGCGTGTCGGATCTGGTTGCGACGATGGTATATCGCGCCGCGTACGCGTTGAATATTCACATACCGAACCGCTTATCCGTCATAGGATTTGACGATCTGGAGATCGCGCGCGTGATGTGTCCGCCGCTGACCAGCATTGCGCAAAACTTTTTCGAGATCGGACGTCAAGCGGCGATCCAATTGCTACGCGCTAAAGAAACCAACAATCAGTGCGTGACCAAACTGTACCTTCCCGTAAAACTTGTCGAGCGTGAAAGCGTAGCCGACAATACATAATCGGCGATTTCGAGGTGATTGACGCGCGTGATTGATCCTGAAGCATCCGGTACGCTGTTCAACATCCAGCGTTTCTCTGTGCACGATGGGCCGGGCGTGCGCTGCGTGGTGTTCCTCAAGGGCTGTAATCTGCGCTGCGCGTGGTGTCACAACCCGGAGTCCATCAGTCCGCGCCCGGAGATACTCTTCTACCAGGAACGCTGCATTGGCTGCGGGAAATGTACCGACATTTGCCCGCGCGGCGCGCATATCATGAATGAAGGACAGCATGTTTTCTTGCATGAACTGTGCGAGGGATGCCTGGCCTGCGCGCCGACATGCTACGCGGAAGCGCTGGCCGTCAGCGGCGTCCGTATGACAACGGACGCGCTTATGACGCAACTGCTGGACGAGAGGCCATACTTCGGCGAACAAGGCGGCGTGACGTTCTCGGGCGGAGAGTCGATGCTTCAGATTGATTTTCTAGAACGAATGCTCGCCGCGTGCGATCGCGAAGGCGTCCATTGCGCGATCGACACCGCCGGAAACGTGCCATGGTCGTTCTTCGAACGCACGATCCGTTACAAACCGATATTTCTATACGACGTCAAAGCCGCCGATTCTGATGTTCATCGCCGCCTAACCGGCGTTGATAACACGCGAATCCTGGAGAACCTGCGCCGCCTGTCCGACATCGGCGCGCGGCTATGGATACGTGTGCCGCTCATTCCCGGTTATAATGACGGCGAGATGCGCGCCATCGCGGTCGTCTGCTCGCAAATGAACGCCGAACGTGTCGAGATCATGGGTTATCATCGCCTGGGTGAGTCTAAGTACGCCGCGCTGGACCGCTCTGACGCGATTGCGCCCCAAACGCCTTCACGATCGGCGCTGGAAGATATCCGGGCAGTATTTCAGGAACACAATGTGAACGCGATCATATAACCAATACCAATCGTCAAGGAGGTTAGTATGCCGAACGCATTCTCCACCGACCGCACCGTACTGTCCCCGCGCATAAGCCGCTTCATCAGCAGCATCCACGAGGAGAAGCAGCAAATCACCCTAATGAAAAACCGTGACTTCCACGGCAAGCTGAACTCGGACGACTGGGGTTATGTCTACTACCCCGACTTCAAGTTCGACCCGCCTGAATCGGATCGGCCCGACGGCTTGATCACGGGGTATGTGCCCATCGCGAAAACGCTGCGCAAGTTCGTCAACGACATGCCCACGTATGTCAACAAGAACAGTGCGCTAGGCGGTGCATGGGTGCGCGTCATCGCGGAGCACGCGAACATAGGCGTCCGTCCCGAGGATCGCCCCGAGCACCTGTATGACGTGTGGGGCAAGTATTCCACGCGCCCCGGTTGTTTCGGCATGAACCACTGCGCCGGGGATATGGAGATCGGCTTGACGCTGGGCTGGGGCGGATTGCTGCGGAAGATACGCCACTACCGCCGCCTGAACGATCCCTCGGATACCAGTTTCTACGACGGCGAGGAGGAGATCGTGCTGGGCATGATGGAATTCGCATCGCTGGTCGCTAACAAGGCGTCCGAACTGGCTGCGGGGGAGATCGATCCCGATTACAAGCGGAACCTGCTGGATATCGCCGAGATGAACCGCAAGCTGGCGTATGCGCCGCCGGATACATTCCGCGAGGCGTGCCAGTTCATCGCGCACTTCCAGACGATCGACCGCATCTATTACGCGGGCGGCGCGCTGGATCAGATCGACCGCTTCCTGCTGCCGTATTATGAAAAAGACACGCGCGAGGGCCGCCTGACCGACGAGGAGGCTGTGTGGCACCTGGCCAGCCTGTTCTTCAACGACACGCATTACTCCCAGATCGCGGGCCTGAATCCCGACGGCAGCCGCGACACGACCAATCGCCTGTCGTTCCTCGTGCTCGACGCTATCCATTATCTGGCGATCCCGGTCAACATGGCGCTGCGCGTTCACGATAACGTGAATCCCGCCCTGCTGCGGCGCGCGCTGGAGTATATTTTGGAGGATGGTTCAGGGGTGTCGTTCTCGCTGAATATCGGATGCGAGCAAGGCTACGCGCGCAACGGTTATCCGGTCGAGCTGGCGCGGCAGCGCATCAAGGTCGGCTGCAACTGGACGGCGATACCTGGTCGCGAGTATCCGCTGCAGGACGTCACCCGCGCCAACATGGGCATGGCTCTGCATTGGGCTTTGCAGGATATCAAGAACGGCAGCGCCTCAGACCGCACGCTGGAAATGCTGTTCGACAGGTTCGCGGAGCATGTCAAGATCATTGTGGACAGCATAAAGGAAGGCTACGACTGGCATTACGAGCATATCAGCCGCAACACGCCGGAACTGATATACAACCTGTTCATGCATGGTCCCATCGAGCGCGGGCTGAACTGCGCCGAGGGCGGCGTGGATATACTGAACTTCAATATCGACGGTGTTGCGCTAGCGACGGTCGCGGACAGCTTCGCGGCGATAGAGCAGCGTGTGGTCAATGAGAAGCGAATAACATGGGAACAGCTGTTCGACGCGCTGGATCGTAATTGGGAGGGGCTGGAAGACACCCGCTTAATGATGAAGAATATACAGCGATTCGGCGCGCCGGGATCGCTGGCGGAGAAGTGGGCGCTACGCATCCGCGATCACTTCGTGGCCGTCTGCAAGTCCTCAGGCACGCCCAAGCACAACCTGCCAATCATCCCGGGCATGTTCTCGCACGGCACGATTCTCGAGCTGGGCAAGGAATTGCCCGCTACGCCCAATGGCCGGTTCGCTTCCGAGGAGATATCCCATTCGGCTGAACCGGATCCGGGTTTCGCGCGAGGGCTGAACAGCTTCTCGCCCTCGCTGAAGGCGACGGCGGTCGCGAAGGTGCAGCCAGGCTACGGCAACTCATCGCCGCTGCACTTGGATGTTGATCGCGAGATGCTTCAGCGTGAAGGCGGCATTGACGCGCTGATCCAGCTGATACACGCGCACAATCACATGGGCGGCACGCTGATCAACATGAATTGTCTCTCAAAAGAAACGTTGTTAGCCGCGCATAAGAAGCCGGAATCGTTCCCGGATCTGGTAGTCAGGGTAACGGGATATTCGGCGTTCTTCGTGACGCTGTCAAAGGAGTATAGGCAGCAGGTAGTTGATCGGTTTTTGGCGTAAGGAGAGACTATCTATAAGCAGAGGCTAGAGGCTGAAAGACCTGACGCTGTGCGAGTTTAAGGTACAGGCGACGGGCGAAATCTGCAGAATTCCGAAGGGATTCTGCAGATTTTCGGCAATCTTCAAGACGATCATCTTCAACAACGGCATGGAAACTTCGTCCTCGAAGGAGATGGAGCGCGACGATCATACCAAAGTATATTACACGCACACGCGCAGTTCGTTCCACTCACATCATCGCCCCCCTGTTATACCACACGCTTCGTTTCTTATCTCTGCTGAAATGTAACAAACCTTCTACTCCGCTTTGTTAAAACACTTGTAAAACCGCTCGAATCATAGTAGAATACCAATATCTTCTAAATAGGTTGCTGCGGTGGCAAGGTTAGGCTGGGAGCCGACCTGTTACTCGCGTTATAGCGCGGTAACTTGCCTAGCTTGGCGCTCTCGGCTAGAACGAGAAAGCGTCTAGGGCGAAGCTATGGGTAAATGAACAATGAAGACGATTGAGGAGAAGGCTGCGCTCTCAAAATGGTTCAGTGCCGAGGCGAATTGGTTCGTCTTATTTGTTCAGACAAAAAGCGAGGTCGCGGTCGCAGAGCGTCTTCAGAAAAGACTTGATCCGGAATTGTTTACAGCATTTGTCCCTACCAAGGATTACGCTCGAAGATTGAAGGGACAAGTTACCACCAATAGGCTTCCATGGTTGAATGGTTATGTATTCATCGTTACAATGGCGACTCCCGAGGAATGCCTTCGGGTTGTAAAACCTCTGGTATACTACGATTCTAACGTTTACAAATTCTTGTCCAACGGCGGACAGTTAGAGCTTTCAGAGCACGATAGGAGGATCATGACTGCTCTGCTAGATGAGAGCTTTAACATCCCAGCTTTTGAGGCGGTGCGAATTGGCGATTTGGTAAAGGTAACTGATGGTGTACTGAAAGGTATTGGCGCTAGGGTGGTAAGGGTGAATAAACATCGACAGACTGCTGTCATTGAGGTTGGGTTGATGAGGCGGATGGTTGAGATTGAGGTTATGTTGGAGTATCTTTTAACTGTCATGCCGCAATAGTCAGCGGGGCGTTATACATGTATAATAAAATAACAATCGAAGGTATCGGCGGAGCGGAAAAACAACCCTTGCTGATTCACTGTGCTGTAAAATGAGGAGATTTCCATGAACAAATCAGTATATTCCAAGTACTTTTCTTGCGCGATGCGAAGCCGAGGAATATACCTTACTTCAACGGTATTCTCTGTTGTCAGTTCTGCGCTTGCTGTGCTTATCCAGTTGTTTTTGTGGAAAGCGCTGGCGGCGGCAGGGGTGAAGAACAATATTTCATTTGATGATATGGCTGCGTATGTCGCGATTAATGCGATAATGCTTGCGTTGACCAATTCGAATTTAGCCAATGAGATCGGCGCTTCGATACGTGACGGCTCGGTTGTTAATGTGTTCACCCGCCCCGCTTCGTTTGAACTAGCGCAGCTGTTTACTATGTTAGGCGGAAATATGCACCGCTTACTAGCCACCGCGATACCGGCGATAACACTAACAAGTGTGTTCGCACGCTTCCCGCTTCCCTCTAGTGCCGTAAATGGTCTTGTTTTTTTACCATTGGCAATCACAGGAATAATTATAACATTCCTGTTGATATACCTAACTGGTTTGTACGCGTTCTGGCTGCAAAAAACATGGTACCTGAGCTTCTATCTACGTGCGGGTTTTGCGTTATTTGGCGGGACGACTGTACCAATATGGTTTTATCCCGACATGCTTGAACGGGTGAGCCGCGTACTGCCGTTTCGATACATCACCTTTGAAGCGATTAACTGTTATCTGGGAAAGACGCCGCTTTCAACAAGCATTGAGGCGCTTTTGTACGGGTTAATATGGGTCGCGGCACTGCAAGGATTGGTCTGCCTTGTCTGGCGAGGCGTTAACAGAAAGGTATGCTATAACGGAGGTTAATTGCTATGCTAAAGAGACATATAGAACATGTAAAGCGTTTTGTTTACTTGTACGCCGCGTTCGCAAAGATAAGCGTTCGTTCCAATATGACTTACCGGGGAGCGTTCTGGGCGGGGTTCGTCGGGCAGTGGTTGTACTATGGCTCGTCGTTCATAACCTTGTTCATTATCGTTAACAATTTTGATACCCTTGCGGGATGGAGCAC
>JAISBH010000132.1 GCA_031266295.1 Oscillospiraceae bacterium
GGGAGGCGGACTGGAGGTCCGCTGACCGGAACAGCGACGCAGTTGCGGCGCGCAGCGCGAAGCGGGCGCGTATCCGCAGAATCCCGAAGGGATTCTTACCTTAACGGGGCGGAAAAGACACCGCAAGACCCACGCGAGATTTTTCGAACAGACCCTAGTTTGGACAATCAGCAAGGGATCAATCGGAGCAATCGGCGGGCTAGAGGGGATGCCCGCCGATTGTTGGCGTATAGACGAGGGGGAGCTGCATGACCGTTTTATTCGACTTCAAGCTGGTATTCACACAGATTCCAAAGATTCTGCGCTATCTGCCCATTACGCTGGAGATCGCCGCGGCATCCACGGTATTCAGCCTGATAATAGGATTCCTGGCCGCGCTGGTTAAGATCAAGAAGATCCGCGTACTCAGCCAGATCGTATCGTTCTATGTCTCGTTCACGCGCGGCACGCCCATCATCGTACAGCTATATACCACATACTACGGCATCCCTATGATACTTCAATATATAAACAGGCAGTATGGGCTTAACCTGAACGTGAACGGCATCCCGCCGATCGTGTTCGCGCTGGTCGCGCTCGCGCTCAACGACGGCGCGTATACATCCGAGAGCATCCGCGCCGCGATCCTCTCGGTGGAAAAGGGGCAGATGGAAGCCGCGCAATCCATCGGCATGACCACCTTTCAAACGCTGAAGCGCATCATCGTGCCGGAGGCTCTCGTCGTCGCGCTGCCGTCGCTGGGCAACGCGTTCATCGGAATGATAAAGGGCACGTCGCTGGTGTTCACGTGCGCGGTCGTTGAGATGACGGCTGCCGGGCGCATGATGGCGTCGCGCAACTTCCGCTACTTTGAGATGTATGTCTCCCTTGCGGTGATATACTGGGTCATAACGATGGTTGTGTCGCGCTTGCTGCTGCTGTGGGAGAAGAAGCTGAAATGCAATGAAAGGCAGGTGCCTGGCCTTGATCAAGGTGCAAGGGCTCAAGAAATGGTTTAGCTCGAATCAGGTGCTTAAGGGCGTCGATCTGTCGGTGCCGGACGGCGGAGTCCTCGCGGTGATCGGCGCGTCCGGGTCAGGTAAATCCACATTGCTGCGCTGTATAGACTTCCTGGAGACGCCATCCGAAGGCCGCATCACGCTGGATGAGGTCAGCTTCGACGTGAAGAAGGCCAGGAAACAGGAGGTGCAGTACATGCGGCGGCATACCGCTATGGTGTTCCAGCTGTTCAACCTGTTCAAGTACAAGACGGCGCTTGAGAATGTAACGGAAGGCCTGCTCGTCGTCAAGAAGATGGAGCGGGCGCAGGCGGTGCAGCTGGCTGAATACCAGTTGGAGCAGGTCGGTTTGAGTGATCGCATGACCTACTACCCCAATCAGTTGTCTGGCGGTCAACAGCAGCGCGTCGCGATTGCCCGCGCTCTCGCCATGGATCCCAAGGTGATGCTGTTGGACGAACCGACGTCCGCGCTCGATCCGGAGATGATCGCGGATGTGCTGTCCGTCATCCAAGGGGTCGCCAAGTCCGGCCGCACGATGATACTCGTGTCCCACGAGATGCACTTCGTATACGATATCTCCGACCGCGTGCTGTTCCTGGACGACGGTCTGGTGCTTGAAGAAGGCACGCCTCAAGAGGTGTTCGGCGCGCCTAAACACGAGCGCACTCAGCAGTTTATATCGCGCGTCAACCTCAACAACAACTATGTGATTTAAGCGAGGTGGCTTAATTGGCGGCAGGATTATCGATTGACTCGGCGTTCGATTTCGACGCAGTTCAGAATCGGCGCGGCTCTCACTGCGTCAAGTGGGATACCGTACCGGACGATGTGATCCCGATGAGCATCGCGGACATGGACTTCGCCTCGCCGCCATGCGTCGTCGAGGCTCTGACGGCGCGCGTCTCATCGGGCGTATACGGGTATACATTCCCGCCGAAGTCACTGACGCGGACGCTGCTGGCTTGGCTGGATTCACAGTATGGCGCGCGCGCCGACGCGGACTGGATCGTCCCGCTTGGAGGCATCGTGCCCGCGCTAGCGGTCGCCGCTCACCTCACGGAGGGCACGCTCGCCGCGCATACGCCCAACTATTCCATGCTGCTGGGCGCGCCGGCAAGAGCTGGCCGCGCCGCCGATCTAACGACGTTCCCACTTGCCAACAACGGCGAATCGTATGCGATCGACTTTAACGCCCTTGAGCGGGACGCACCGTCGGGCACGGGGCTTTATTACCTGTGCAACCCGCACAATCCGGTCGGGCGCGTTTATGACAAGGTCGAGCTGGAACGCCTATGTCATATAGCGGATGAACGCGGATGGATCGTCGTGTCGGATGAAATCCACTGCGAATTGTTGTTTGATAAGACGCACACCCCTTACTGGACTCTAAACGATGCGGCTCGGGATCATTCCGTGACGTTCTACAGCCCCGGCAAGACATACAATCTGCCGGGAATTCCGTTCGCGTTCGCTGTGATACCGAACCCAACCCTGCGCAAGCGGTTTGTTAAGCTGAACTACGGCGGCGGTATGCCCGGCATTTTCAACGTTACGGCGGCGGAAGCCGCGTATCGCGATGGTGCTCAATGGCGCGATGCGCGGCTGGCGGTTCTGCGTGGCAACCGTGATGAACTCCTGCGCCGCTTGGCGGTTGACCTCCCGCTGGCGCGCTTCACAAGGCCTGAGGCAACCTACCTGGAGTGGATCGACTTCCGCCCCTATGGATTGGAAAATCCGGCGGCGTTCATACTTGAGAAAGCGCGTGTCGCGCTGACGGACGGCAAATCGTTCGGCGGTCAAGGGTACGCGCGATTGAACTTCGGCTGTCCGCGCGCGCTGCTGGATCAGGCGCTCGACAGGATTCGCGGCGCGTTTCTGTAAGAAGGATTGATCGCGTGAACGATGGCGTTTGTTCCATAATATTCGCTGGGGACAAAGACCTGACGCGGGACTGGCCCGGCGTGAAGATAAGGTTGCGAGGCGGGGCGCTCGGCTATTCGCTGCGGCGGGACGCTGTTCGATCTGCGGATCGAATGCGCTTCAAATTACTGGCGCCCCGCCACTATGGTGTGAGATGACTATTACCTTGCAGCATTTTTACTGGCGGGGCGCAGGGTAGGAACGGGGGAACGAGGAACGCCCCCCTTCCCCCCGATGGGGGTACAACGGGGGTTTACGGGACTCTGTCCCGGTACCCTGCGAAGGGCTATCCGCCCTTTCGAATCCTGACCAGGCTTCGCCTGGACCATCGTTTGCACACAATCCGTCGGTTTCGGCCTGCCGGTTGTGCTCCGATACTCTATCTCGTAACGTAACCGACAACCCTCATCGCCCCCCTAGGGG
>JAISBH010000145.1 GCA_031266295.1 Oscillospiraceae bacterium
TGATACTCTATCCGTTTGTGCAAAGGTACTTCGTTAAGGGCGTGATGATCGGGTCGCTCAAGGGATAACGGCGGCTATTAACAGGAGGTTGTTCCCACCGCGGGATGACTATATTGCTATAGGGAGGTTAACTATGCGCAAGACCATTATCTGCCTGGCGCTGGCGGCTATGCTGCTGACGACGGGCGCGGCGTTCGCGGCCGAGGGCTACACACTGCCGGTCGTCGAGAATCCCGGCGATGTGACGATCCGTCTGGCCGTGACCGATTTCCCCAGCATCGAGGACTGGAATACCAACGAATTCGTCAACTGGTGGAAAGAACAGACAAACCTGGACTTTGAGTTCGAACTGATCCCGCTGGAAGGGCGCGCCGAGAAGCTTAGCCTGATCCTAGCGTCGGGCGATTATCCGGACGCGTTCATGTCGGTGGGTCTGTCGGACGCGATGATGACGCGCTACGGCGTGTCGGAGGGTATGTTCCTGCCGTTGAACGATCTGATTGAGCAGTATGGCGTGGGTATCAAGAAGGTATTCGAGAATTACCCCGGCTCCGAAGGGCTGATCACCCAGCTGGACGGCAACATCTACTCGCTGCCGACCGTGAACGAGTGCTATCACTGCACCGTGTCTGACAAGTTTTGGATCAACAAGGCGTGGCTTGACAACCTGGGCCTGAGCGAGCCGACAACGACCGACGAGCTGTACGACGTCCTTGTCGCTTTCCGTGATAACGACGCGAACGGCAACGGCGATCCGAGCGACGAACTCCCACTGACCGGCACATACATCGACGGCTGGGGCAGCACGCCGGATATGTTCCTGATGAGCGCGTTCACGTTCTATCCGCTGTATCTGGACGTGCGCCAGACCACGTCTCAACTCGCGTTCGGCTTGTATGTGGAAGACGGCACGGTAACGACGCCGTTCTTCAAGCCGGAGACCAAGGACGGCTTGAAGTATATCGCGAAGCTGTACGAAGAAGGCTTGATCTATCCCGGCACATTCACCCAGAACCTGAACACCCTTACCCAGCTGGCTGAGGGCGGTGTGGTTGGCGCAAGCCCAAGCGGCTATATCATGTTCGCTGAAATGGGCGGTGAGAAGTACCGCGAGTTCGAGGCGCTGACGCCTATCACCGGGCCGAACGGATATCGCAGCCAGAACAGCTATCCGCATGACTCGGTAGCCGGGCATTACTTCTTCATCTCGGCTGACAGCAAGGTGGCGGCCGAGGCGTTCCGCGCGGCGGATCTGTTGTACGACTTCGAGGCATCCATGCGCGCGTATTACGGCGTGAAGGGCGTTGACTGGAACGAAGCGGACGAGGGTTCGGTGGGCATCAACGGTCTGCCGGCGCTGTACAAGATACTGACACCATGGCAGGAGACCAAGCCGCAGAACCAGCACGTTGTGCAGATGTCGATCACGTATCGTGACGCAGCGTTCCGTCTTGGAGAACCGAGCGATCCGAACATCGACCTCTACAGTCCTGAAGGGTTGGAAACGCTGCTGTACAAGACGTCGGCTGAACAGTATAAGCCATATGTCTTCGACGAGAAGATCATCCCGCCGCTGAAGTTCACCGACGAGGAAGTCGACGGCATGTCCGTTATCAAGACTGAGTTGTCCTCCGCGATTCGCGAAGGCATGACAGCGTTCATGACTGGCGCGCGCGACGCGGACGCAGAGTTTGACGGATGGGTAGCTGAACTGCAGGCGAACGGATTGGATAAGCTGGTAGGGTACTATCAGTCGGCGTACGACGCACAGTATAAGTAATCGAAGCGGTAAGGAAAGAGGGCTGCTAGGTGGCAGTCCTCTTTCTTGTCGGGGGACAGGGAACCCCCTCTGTCGCTGCGGCGACATCTCCCCCTAGGGGGGCGATGGGGGTTGTCTGTTACGTTACGGAACAGACTAGCGGAGCAAAATACGCAAAGCCCGCATACCTGGATAAGTATAGGGTAATTGCGCTGGACGCAAGCAACGTTACGGAAAAAGGGAGGAGTGGCCGCCTATACCGCCTTCATTATGGGATTGACATATTTAAGTTGTCTACGGTTTCCTATCAGATAACGGATGAGAAGACGGGTGAAAAACTGTCGAACTTCGCCTTGAGCGAAGGGGATCTTGTAATTGCCGACCGCGCGTACGGCACGATAAACGGAGTCGCCCATTGTATAAATAGCGCGGCGAACTTCATATTGCGTTTGAGAACGAATTGCTTTGCCGTGTGGGATGAAAATGGAGAAAAGGTCGACATTGCCGCAAGGTTCGCGAAGCTTGGCTGCGGCGAAGCGGCAAGTTTCAAGGGATTGGTTCATATGCCTGACGGCGGAGTCAAGCCAATCAGGATCTGCGCCCACAGTAAGAATGAAGCTGCGCGCTGCGAAAGCGAAAAGAGGCTCAGGCACACAGCAAACAAGAAAGGATACAAGCTTGCCGATGAGACAATACAGTTCAATGAGTTCGTAGTCGTCGCCACATCGTTGCCGGACAATGTGACCGACGCGCAGGTCATGGACGCGTACCGATAGCGGCGCGCAGCGCGAAGCGGGCGCGTATCCGCAGAATCCCGAAGGGATTCTTACCGATATCGTTGGCAGGTCGAGAACTATTTCAAGAGGCTAAAAAGCATAATGGACTTTGGGGAGCTGCCGAAAAAGCGAGAAGCATCATCGATGGCTTGGTTGAACGGAAAACTCATAGTCGCCTTGCTTATTGAGCTATTCATAGCGAATAGCGTTTTTCCCCCCTAGAGACAAACAACTTAAGGAGTGTCTGGCGCGAGACGAAGTATATACTGATGATCATAATGACGAATATGATTGATCTTACATACATCGGGGAGAATTACGCCGAAATCAGCGTTGGGCTGCAAGTGGAGAAACGGAAACGCGGTATACGCTTACAGATGGTCGACGGTGTTTTGTTATCTTAGTGCATATGTCCCTAGGGGGGCGATGAGGGTTGTCGGTTACGATGTGGTTTGCACTTAGGGGAACCGGTTGCGTTCCGGCACAGACTATCCAGGTACAACAGGCAGTCCGAAGCCGATGGAATGTGTATCACGAT
>JAISBH010000158.1 GCA_031266295.1 Oscillospiraceae bacterium
CGCTCCATGACCCAGGCGCGCGGGTCGTTCACGATGAGTTACGACCGGTATGAAGAAGTGCCGGGCAATATCGCGCAGAAGATCGTCGACTCGGCCAAGAAGGATGAGGATGAGGACGAGTAATCAGCGGCAATCCCACCCGCCGTCGCTTGCCGGCGGCGGGTGTTGCGGTCGCCTCGCTCGCGCGAGGCGTGGATTGAAACACATGCCCGGACGCATTGAACCCATGACCGACTTCTTCACCGATCGTCTGTCCGCATATGACGAGCACATGCTCACCGACATCGAGGAACTGCCGGAAGCGTACGCGGTGGTGGCGCGGCTGATTCCTCCGGACGCTCAAACCTTGCTGGATCTAGGCTGCGGCACGGGGCTGGAACTGGAGCGCATATTTGAGTTGCGTCCGGATATCCGAGTGACCGGCATCGATCTGACGCAGGCCATGCTCGATAGGCTTCGCGGAAAATTCCCCGGCAAAGAGTTAACGCTAGTATGCGGCAGTTATCTCGGTCGCGATTTGGGCAAAAGGGTATATGACGCCGCCGTATCCTTCGAAACGATGCATCATTGGACATACGCCCAGAAGTCGGCGCTCTACGCCGGTATATTCAAGGCGCTGAAACCTGGCGGCAGGTATGTCGAGTGCGACTATATGGTGGATACGCAGGATGAGGCGGATCAGCTGTTTGAGGAAGCCTTGAGGATGCGCGCCGAACAGGGAGTCCCGGACGGGGAGTTCTACCACTGCGACACGCCGATGACCGTTGACAATCAAACGAGGCTATTCAAGGAAGCGGGTTTCGCCAGCGTGGAAAAGGTGTTTCGGCGGAATGGCACGGCAATTATAGTTTGCGATAAGGCATAAACCCGCGCCTAATACAGCATGATTTAAATGCTGCTCTTTAATTTGACCATAAGCCTAATACGCCGATGGAGTTGATTGCAAATAATGTTGAATGAACAGGACTGTTTGAACCTTATCCGCGATTTGTCAAACGCGCCTGGAGCGAGCGGGTTCGAGGACGAGGTCGTTAGCGCACTGCGGCGGAGCGTATCCTCGCTCGGACGGATGGAAGAGGACACGCTGCGCAACCTATACCTGTACAGAAACGAGCACGACGACGATAAACCGGTGATACAGCTGGACTCGCACACCGACGAGGTGTCGTTCATCGTGCAGGCGGTTAAACCGAACGGTACGCTGCGGTTCTTGGAACTGGGACGATGGGTCGCGGCTGGATTGACGAGCCAGAAGGTGCGCGTACGCAACCGCTTCGGCGAGTACATCCCCGGTATAATAACCAGCACGCCGCCCCATTTCGCGACCGAGGCGCAAAAGCACGCCGCGCCTGACTCCGCATCAATGACGATCGATATCGGCGCGGCGTCTGCTGAAGAAGCTGTCAACGCGTACGGTATCCGAATAGGCGAGCCGGTAGTCGCGGACGTATCGTTCCATTATGACGAAGCGCACGACATAATGATGGGTAAAGCATTCGATTGCCGTTTGGGCTGCGCCGCCGCTGCCGCGACGCTGCACGCGCTCAAGGGGGAGACGCTGGCCGTGAATCCCGTAGGCGCGTGGGCTTGTCAGGAGGAGGTAGGCACGCGCGGAGCGGTCGTGACCGCGCAGCGGGTTAGGCCTGCCGCCGCTATCGTTTTCGAAGGATGTCCGGCGGACGACACCGTTGCTGAGTCGTACATGATCCAAACCGCGATTAAGAAGGGACCGATGCTTCGCCATATCGACGCGCGCATGATCACACACCCGCGATTCCAGCGTTTCTCGCTCGATCTCGGCGAGAAGCTGGGCATACCGGTGCAGAGCGCGGTGCGTTCGGGCGGCTCGACAAACGGCGCGCCCATACACCTGTCGGGTCTTGGCGTGCCCTGCATAGTGATCGGTCTGCCAGTACGATACATCCACACCCATCACGGCATCGCGTCATACGCGGACTTTGACAGCGCGGTCAAGCTTGCGTGCGCGGTTCTGCGGGAATTGAACGCGCATGTGCTGAAAGAATTCTGATAAGGTGAACCCGTCGGTTGAATCGTGGACAAGGAATGCAGGCGCTTAACCGGGTTCACTTGAGCTGATTTCACATAGAAACCAACCCGGCCTCTGGCTGATGATCTCAGCCGGAGGCCGCTTTTCAGGATTGGCTATCGTTTGCGAGCTTATGGTGATGTGCGATTTTGTTCTTTACAACGACCACACTCAGTGTAATGACCTCACGACTGTTCTGCCGGTGTATAATCTTCTTTGTACATAACCGCATCCTGTGCAGTGCATTACATAATACAAATCGTACCACCGCTCAACGATGTTCCTGTTTTGCGTCGTTGATATGAGCACCTTCATTTGCTCGGAAACCATTGTGTGCGTATAATGCTGGTTGGGGACAGCGGCCCGAGCAACGCCAACCGGCTTGCCAACACCTGCCATCGACAATACGCTCGCCGCGATTAAAGCAGCCAGAGTCAGAGCAACAACCTTTTTAAGCATCCAACAACCCTCCATTTATAATATTGTATGTGTGCGATCACACTGACAATATGACGGGAAGATGATGGTTTTGTTCCATAAAACATTACCGGATTATCGTTATATCAACAAATTTTAAATGTAATATCCTCAATAGATAAAACAGCGAAGCGAAAACAGTATGAATCTGCAGCAAACATATCGATCGAGGGAAGGCAGGGGAACCGGCGCGAAGAAGCGAGTATGGAAAACTATGCGGCCTGATCGATGCGGGAGAACATCAGCGCCATAGGCAGTGACGCCCTCAATCAGGGTGGAAATTTTTGTCATTCATGTAATTCCGTTCGCCTACCTCGCCAAAATATGATATACTATTCGGCGTAGGTTGCCTGTTTATGCAAAAAAACGACTGAAATAAGAGACTATTGTCGAATGAAGGCTGTGCGAAGACGGACATACAGCTTGAAATGGGTAGACGCCTTGCGGCGCGGGATGGCGCTGCTTGTCGTCCTGATGACCGTGCCGATATGCGGTACAACCGCGCGCGCGTTGGATTCAGTAGCGCCGGGAGCGGGTATGGTCAGTCCTGGCGTGGTGGTTTTTGCCGACCAACAGTGCGCTGACACGGCTGTCGGCGTTATATCCAGCCAGATAGAGGCGGAGATACTGGAGACCGCGCCCGGCGTTATTCAGATCGCTTACTACGATCCCGATACACTGCTGCGTCGGACGGGTTGGGTCGCGGACGACGGAGGCGTAGTCGCGCTTCGGCGCCACCTCACCCCCGGCCCATACTACCAGAATATCCATCCGGACGCGGACGTGCTCAGTGAGCCGCGCCCGGACGCGGTGCTGCTGGGACGACTGGCCGAGAATGTGCGCGTCGAGATTGTGGAGTCCACATCAGATTGGGTGCGGATCGTATTCAAGGGTGCGAACGGCAAACGCACGCTGGGCTGGGTCGTGCGGTCATATATCGTGCCGAGGAGCGAAGCCCCGACCGCAGCGCCCATTCCAACGGCGAGCGCCGGCACTGAATCTACTCCGCCGCCCAGTATCACGATGGTGACTATCACGCCCGAGTCGACGGTTGACGGCGGCAGCGGCATGATCAATTTTCCTGCCGAATCCTCGATACCGACCGAAACGATTAAGCCGGAGCCGACCGCCGCTCCCTTGCTGACGCCGCGTCCGACGCCTGTGGAGACGGACGGCGCGCAGGAGTTCGCTGATTTCGTGATACCCGATGGCGCGCACTCGGTTACGTTGAACGCGCCGAATCCAGAGAAGCCTACGCGGATGACGTCCAGGCCTGACGACTATTCCATGTCGTACGGCGACTATTACAACGGTGTGATGGGTGAATATATCTCCTACGACCCGTTGGGTTATGTGCGGGCAAGAGTCGGCACGACGGTAGGATACTGGCCTGCGGCATATGTGTGGATCGACGCGCCGCGCGGGATGATCCCTTCCGCGATACCAAGCGCGCGCGTCGCGCAGATGGGCACGCGGCTGAATATGCGTTCGCATCCGAATACCCAAGCCGAGATACTGGCGCAGTTCCTTACCGACCAGTCGCTGGAGGTGTTGGCCGTCCGCAACGATTGGATGCAGGTGCGCGTAGACGGCATGATCGGTTACGTCGCGTCCGCGTACGTCGTCAAGATGGTCAATCGTTACGTCGATCCCAACACGATACCAATCAACCCTATGTTCAACGGTAATTTCAGCGAATACGCAGAGGCGGCAGGTTCGGCGAGCCGAACCATCTCGCCCGCATTGCCGACCCTTGAGGGCACGTCAGCGCCCGATCCCGGCGGCAAGTCCGCGACGACGCCGCTCACGCCCGATGGGATCGCCGTTCCCAGCGTATCCGGCATTGTCGGCACATTACGCCCGCCCGATCCGCCTGAGTCAGTGCCGCCGTACGCGGTGGTAAGCCCCGCCGACTTGTCGCGCCTGTCAATGCTGGAGTATCCGAACGATGGCGCGCGTGTGCTGTGTAGTTACAACAAGGGCGTAATCGTTACGATCGACGCGGTATACGACGCGTTCTATGTGCGTGTGCACGTCGGCTCGACATATGGATATATGGCCCTCGCGTCACTGGACACACTGAACGTGCCGAGCGGCGCGCCCGATGTGTTCGAGGACTCGCTACCAAGGAGGACGATCTCCCGAACGTTGGATTCACGCCGCGCGCTGTACGCCGCACCGTCGACATACGCCGATCAGCTTGGATCATGCTCGCCGGGTCAGACGGTCGTCGTGCTGGGCGTGACCAATACGTGGAGCCATGTATCCGCCAGTGGCAGGATTGGATACATTCGCAGCGATGATCTAGAATAAGGCGCATACGGAAGCCTTCGGAGGAGCCCCCTCTGTCGCTGCGGCGACATCTCCCCCTAGGGGGGCGATGAGGGTTGTCGGTTACCACGCGGTTTGCAAGCAACGTGGAACGGGTTGCGTTACGGAACAGACTATCCAGGTACAGCAGGCAGTCCGGAGCCGATGGAATGTGTATCACGATGGTCCAGGCGAAGCCTGGTCAGGATTCGAAAGGGCGGATAGCCCTTCGCAGGGTCCGGGACAGAGTCCCGAAACCCCCGTTTCACCCCCCATCGGGGGGAAG
>JAISBH010000179.1 GCA_031266295.1 Oscillospiraceae bacterium
CGTGATGCTGATATCGTGCGGGTGACTCTCGGCCAATCCCGCCGACGAGATTTTCATGAATTGCGCCGTTTCACGCAGCTCCTTCAAATCCCGCGCGCCGCAGTAACCCATGCCCGAACGAAGTCCGCCTACCAGCTGGAACACCGTATCCGCCAGCGGCCCTTTATACGGCACCCTGCCCTCCACGCCCTCCGGCACCAGCTTCACGGCCTCCTGCTGGAAATATCTGTCCCTGCTCCCCTCCGGCATCGCGGCCATCGAACCCATCCCCCGGTATACCTTGAACGACCGCCCCTGATATATCTCCATAGCGCCCGGCGCTTCCTCCGTCCCGGCGAACAAGCTGCCCAGCATCACCGCGTTCGCGCCGGCCGCCAGCGCCTTGGTTATGTCGCCGGAATATTGTATCCCGCCGTCGCCGATGACGGTCTTGCCCAGCGCGGCGGCGGCTTTCGCGCAGTCCGCGATCGCCGTTATCTGTGGCACGCCGATCCCCGCGATCACCCGCGTCGTGCATATCGATCCCGGCCCGATGCCCACCTTCACCACGTCCGCCCCCGCGTCGATCAGCGCGCGGGTAGCGTCCGCCGTCGCCACGTTCCCCGCTATCAGTACCACGCCCGGGAAGCGTTCGCGCAGCGCCCGCACAATATTCAGCACGCCTCTGGCGTGACCGTGCGCTGTATCCACCGCGAGCGCGTCCGCCTTCGCCGCGAGCAGAGCGGAGGCGCGTTCCAGCGTATCCGGCGCAATGCCTATCGCGGCGCCGCATAATAAGCGCCCGTTCGCGTCCTTGGCGCTGTGCGGGTACTTCGTCGCCTTTTCTATATCCTTTATTGTGATTAAACCGCGTAGGTTGAAGCGTTCGTCAACGATGGGCAGTTTCTCTATGCGATGTTTAGCAAGGATCGCCTTCGCCTGTTCCAGTGTGGTACCCTCGTGGGCTGTGACCAGGTTCTCTCGGGTCATCACCTCGCTGATGCGGCGCGTCGGATCGGTCTCGAACCTCAGGTCGCGGTTGGTCAGGATCCCCACCAGCCGACCTTCTTCCGTGATCGGCACACCCGATATGCGGTAACGCTCCATAAGTTTCAGCGCGTCGGAAACCAGATTGTCGGGCGCGAGGAAGAACGGATCAGTGATGACGCCATGTTCGGAACGCTTGACCTTATCGACCTGCGTAGCCTGATCCGCGATCGACATATTCTTGTGAATGACGCCCATCCCGCCCTCGCGCGCAATCGCGATTGCCAGCCGCGCGTCGGTTACTGTATCCATCGCGGCGCTCATCAGAGGTATGTTCAGCCGAATCCCCGGCGCCAGATCGGTCTGTATATCCACATCCTTGGGCAGCACTTCGCTGTATCGCGGCACCAGCAGCACGTCGTTAAACGTAAGGCCTTCTTTGATCGCGAGCAGCTGATCCTGATGAGTAAGGTTGTCCTGGAGCAAGGCGAACACCCCTTCCAAATAATATTCGGTATTAGTTCATTATACCGCATCCGCGCGGGTGGATTCAACCATAATTTCTGGGTGGATTCATGGCAACCTCATTTAATAGAAAGTCCCGTACTGCACAGCCAAGAAGATTACTCACTCGCCCAAGACTGCGCCGAGTGCCTACGACGCCGTTATCATGATCGTCACGCTCGCTGGTTTTTACGTCTCCAAGGCGCGCCCACTCCTAGACATCCTTGTTATCACCAGAAAAGCCAAATGTATAGCTAGTTTCACCTATCCTGACAAAAACCACCCATTGAATTAGAGTATATGACAAAGTATACTCCCCATATAAGGTATGCGCAATAGGCGCTCAAATCGCCGATGATAGGGAGGATAGGCTTGCAGACCGCTGAAGGGATACGTCTCGTTAGTCGTAGGAACCAGCTATTGCGGCGCGCGGTAAAGAATTATGAGTTATATTTCTTTGTGTTGCCCGCAGTAACATATTTCTTCATCTTCTGTTACCTGCCAATGTTTGGCGTGCAGATTGCGTTCAAGGATTTCAAACCCAATGTGGGCATCTGGGGGAGTCAGTGGGTCGGACTGAAGCATTTCCGGCGAATCATGACCCTGCCCAGCTTTCCGCAGATCGTGCGCAACACATTACTGCTAAGCGTATACTCGTTGGCCGTAGGTTTCCCCGTGCCGATTCTGCTGGCGCTCTCTATCAATGAGATGCGTTCATCCAAAGTGCGGCGAAGCGTGCAAACGATATCCTATGCGCCTTACTTTATATCAACCATCGTGCTGGTTAGTTTAATTGAAATCTTCTGTAATGAGAGTTACGGAATGCTGAACGCGATTCAGCGATTGCTGGGCGCGCAAACGATTCCGTTTCTCACAAAGCAGCGTTACTTCCGAGGGATGTATGTGCTCTCGGGCGTCTGGCAGTCCGCAGGGTGGAGCACGATCGTCTACCTCTCCGCCTTGACGAGCATCGATCCGGAGCTGCATGAATCTGCGATGATCGATGGAGCCAGCCGCTTGCAGCGGATCCTCCACATTAATATGTCGTGCATCCTGCCGACGATGTCACTGCTCTTCATCCTGCAGGTCGGCGGGTTGATGTCCATTGGATTCGAAAAGGTATATCTCATGCAAAAGAGCGTGAACCTAGAAGTTTCAGAGGTGATCTCGACTTATGTGTATAAACAAGGCTTGCTGCAAATGCAATATAGCTTCTCCTCAGCGGTGGGACTATTTAACTCGGTGGTGAACTGTACGCTATTGGTGATCACCAACTCGATTGCGAAGGCGCTGGACGGCAATAGCCTGTTCTAAGCGCAATGTGAGTTGTAAAGGGGGAAGCTCAATGACGTCGCAACAGACTCATCGCATTTCGCATACGCGCGGCATTCGCAGTCGGGATGATCGTATGGTCGATGCGATCGCCTATTTCATCGGCGCTTGCGTCATACTGATCACGCTCTATCCGCTGGTATACGTGATCAGCGCATCTTTTAGTGACCCTGTACTCGTGATCTCGGGTAAGATCACGCTATTGCCCAAAGGCCTTACGCTGGACGGATACAAACGTATCTTCAACTATTCTCTGATTTGGGTCGGTTATCGGAATACGTTGATTTATGCATCCGTCGGCACGATCGTCAATCTGTGTGTGACTCTTCCCTGCGCATATGCTCTGTCTCGTCGGGATTTCGTCGGCCGAAACGTATTGACTGCCTTCATCGCGTTCACGATGTTCTTCTCCGGCGGCTTGATCCCAACTTACTTGGTGATGCGTAACTTACATCTAGTTAACAACCCGCTTATCATGGTGTTGCTCGGTGCAGTGTCAGTCTGGAATACTGTGATCGCACGCACGTTCTTCCAAGCTAACATCCCGTTGGAGTTGCAGGAGGCGGCATACCTCGACGGTTGCAGCACCACGCAGTTGTTTCTGCAGATCGTGCTGCCGCTCGCCAAGCCAATCATCGCTGTGTTGTCGCTCTTTTGCGCGGTTGGGCATTGGAACAGCTACTTTAACGCGCTGATTTATTTAAGTGATACGCGCCTTTATCCCCTTCAGATATTCTTGCGGAACATTCTGATACTTGACCAAATGGACACCCTCACGTTCGGTGACCCGGATTCGATGGAATTCCTGCTACGTATGATGCAGTTGAAGGAATCGATGAAGTTCGGCATCGTGGTCGTAGCATCCGTACCCGTGCTGGTGCTGTACCCGTTCCTACAGAAATACTTCGTGAAGGGCATGTTGGTCGGGGCAATCAAGGGCTAACTGCGGCATCGTCGTCGGTCCAAGCTGGGATGCAGTCGCGAATGCAGCCCAGAAGGCATATTTCCCAATCACATGAAGGAGGACAAGGTCATGGCAAAACGTACAACCGCCCTCGTCCTGGCGCTGGTCATGTTGCTCTGCGTGCCCGCGTTGGCAAGTCAAGAGTTCGGAAAGGGCTGGAGCGACGAGGGTATCCTAGGCTTTGGTGGCCCATGGGATTCCGGTAGCTGGGGCGTCAGTAGCCTGCCGCTGTCGGATGGTGATCCGATCCACGTATCGGTCATGTTCCCTCGGCGCAGCGTGCAGCCCGAAAACTTCGACGATATGTGGTTCTGCAAGGAACTGCGCGCACGCGCGAATGTCGTTTACGATTGGATTCTCATTGAGAATAGCGGCTTCCAGGAGAAGAAGAACCTGGTGCTGGCCGCCGGAGATTATCCAGATATGTTCATCGACGGGATCACCAAGAACGATGAGCAACTGTTCGGGCCGTTGGGCATCTTCGTGAACCTGGCGCCAATCATCGAGGAAAATGCGCCGAACATGAAGGAACTGTTCACGATCTATCCGGACGTCCGCAAATCGCTGACATATGACGACGGCGCGATCTACAACATGCCTGATTTCAGCATCACGCCGCGCGATATGTTTAGCAGCGCGCCCTACTATAAGGTAGCGTGGCTGGATAACCTAGGACTGGAACGCCCCACCACGCTAGATGAACTGATGAACGTATTTATTGCGATACGTGATGGCGATGCGGACGGCGATGGCGATACAACGGATGAGATACCGCTGCTTTCGCTCGGTGATATTCGCATGGAGATCCTAGCGGCATACGGTTTGATTGCGCTCATGGACGAGCAGCAAGTGTTTGCTGATTACGTCAAGGATGGACAGTACCTGTTCCTTCCGATTCAGGATGGGTACCGCAGCTATCTAGAGTACGCTAAGAGGCTGTACGATGAAAAAATCCTGGATCCGGAAGCATTTATCACATCGGCGGATCAGCGTAACGCGAAGATACAGTCGCTAGATGTGTTCATGCACGACGGCACTCCCTATGGAGTCTTAGTAAACGACTCCGATTGGATCGACTCGTATGAGATGCTGAACTACGTGTCAAGCGGCGACGGCTCGGATCCGGTATGGCCCGCTACGCTGCGGCAAGTTCGCAGCTGGGGCAATTTCGTCATGACGGACAAGTGCAAGTATCCCGCCGAAATGGTTCGCTTGATGGATTACTTCTACTCGGACGTCGGATCGCTGATGATTCGTGCGGGCCGTGAGCAGGGCACGTATGATCAGTTCGGGTGGAGGATCGTCATTGACAACCCCGAAACCAAAGAATGGCATTCTGAGATCGACTATGACGCCGCCAACTACGATCAGTATTACAACTGGCGTATGGCGAACGCGCCGACGCAGGGCACCTACGTAGCCGGAGGATTCCAGAACAAGCTGATGATCTTCACGGACTATAAAAACCAGTGGTATTCTAAAACCAAGCTAGCCACTGGGCGTGCGGACTTCGCGACGATCCCATATCCCGAGGTAACCTATACGGACGACGAGCGCTCTACGCTGATGGTATATGTGGACATCGCCAACTACGTGAAGCAGATGGAATCCAAGTTCATCACAGGCGAGGCATCGCTTGACACCTGGGATGATTACGTCAGCGCAATCAAAGGCATGGGGATCGACGATATCATAGCGGTTCGCCAGGCGGCCTATGACCGGTGGAACCAGGAATAGCAGGCCCTAAGCTTGACCGATGCCGGAGGGCTGTCAAGCCCTCCCGGCGTTTCCATGACCGATCGACGACGATATCCTTAGAAAAAGGACGGCATCCGCCTTGAAAAAGCTAGGGATACTACATGGCACGCTGATCTCGCACCTGCTCATCACGCTGGTGCCGCTTTGCGTTTTTTTGTATGCGTCCCTCTTCGCGATCACCAACGCCTACCAGCAGCATATCATTGACGTACGCGCTGCCGCGCTGCAACACACGAGTGTTATGCTCGACCAACGTATCCGAGAGTGTAAGAACCTGGCGAACCAGATCACACAGGATCCATTTATCGGCCGCCGGCAGCTGCAGGAAGCCTACACGGGAAGTTTGGCCATTCGCGAGCTGGGGAGCATGGAAAAAGCCAACGAATTCTTAATTGAGATTGGCGTGTACTACTATGGTGACGACTACATGTACTTAGGGCGGGGCGCAACTGAACTGCGGGTTGCGTGCGCTAAGTCTTTTTATCTGAGTGAGGATGATACTGAGCGTTTCATGACGCTGCTGACACAAACCACAGCTCCGCGCCTGTTGTACATGCCCAGCCGCCCGGCGCTGTTCTACTTGATCCCGTTGCCCACTAGCAGCGCGCACTCGTATGGCGTCGCCCTATTTCTATTTGACAACACAACACTCCCAGCCTTCTTCACTCGCGACTCGTTAGCCAGCAGCGATATCCAAATTTGGGCGTATGAAACAGGAGAAACGCTCTATACAACGCCGGTGAGTCAAATGCCGGATGTGGCCATAGCCGATGTGCTGACTGGCACAGACTGGATCTCGCTGCCCGACGGACGATACCGCGTGTTACGCGCCCCATCGCAGGCTGAGCCTGGGCTTTTCCTGGCTATGTTGCTGCATGATTCCTCAGTCCGCCCGTTGCCTGAAGGATTCAGTTTACTGATCCTAGCGTTTGCAGGTGTATTGGTTGTCGGGCTATCGTTGGCGACGCTGTTCACGTCGCGATATTGGAAGTCGATGCGGGAACTTGGCTCGCTGGTGATACCCAGCATGGATCGCAGCACGCATTGGGAAGCGATCCAGACTGCATTGCGCGCGACGCTATCCACCAATACGGAATTGAATCGCCAGTTAAAGGAACACCTTGTCGTCCTACGAGAGAACCTGCTGCTGCGCCTGGTCGAAGGCGAGGCCTCCTCCACAGACAGCATCGCATCCTACATGGAAACGGTAGGACTCGACGCTACCCTGCGATATGGCGCGATCCTCTCTGTGCGGCTGTCGTCCGCGCCTTCGACGCTACCTGCACAGGTGTTGCATTGGGTGGCGAAGCATCATTCCCGGGATTGCTGCGCGATGGAAGTGGGCGGGGTGAATTGCGTGATCGTCGCCCAGTTCTTCAACGAAGCGGAGGGGCAGGAATCGGCGCGCCAAACCGCATTAGCCCTTGCACAGATGTTGGAGGAATCCGTAGGAGGGAGCATATTCATCGGCATAGGCCGTGTCACACCTGTACATGAACTGCGTTGGTCCTATCTGCAATCGGTCGCGATGCTCGAACGCGAGGCTCCGGCAGGGATGCATATCGTCGACTTCGGCGAGGCGAAGCATTCGACCGGGAACGCGACCGATTTTTCTGAGAAGGAAATGATCCTCACGGTCGCAGTGCAGCAGGGCGACGCGGCGCTTGTCGAACAGATCACACGGTCCGCCGTAGCCGAAGCGTGTCAGAAAGCGACGTCCGAGTACCATTTTACCTGCGTGTCGTTGGTTTACTGGGCGCTGGATCTGGCGAAGGATGAGGAAACCCGCGCCGCGCTCGGACGCCTCACGAGCCTTTTGGATCGCATCAAACCAAGCGAGTTTGAGGATCGGCTCGTGGATGCGTTGAGAACACTCTGCCAGGAGTACCGCGTCCGGAATGAGAAGCAGGACGACGAATACACGCAAGGTGTGTTGCATCGTGTCGCACAGTCGTTTACTAATCCTAATCTCTCACTGGAGATGCTGTCCGACACGTTCGGCTCATCGACCGCTTACTGGAGCCGATTCTTCAAAGACCGTGTCGGCGAGAACTTTTCGGATTACGTCTGGCGGCTGAGGCTCGACCTCGCGAAGCAACTCTTGAGGGGGACGGAATTCCCCGTCAACGAGGTTGTTGAGCGGATCGGCTACAGCGACGCGCGGAGCTTCATCCGCAAGTTCAAGGTGAGCGAAGGCATCACACCTGGGCAGTACCGCAAGACGATCCAGTAACAACCTATCATGCAAGGGAGGTATGAGACCATGCAAACCACCATCCGGATGATTCACAGCGATTCACTCAGCTGCGAGCCCATTGTCCGCAGAATGCCCAATGGCGACCTGCTCTGCGTATCCCAAATCGGCGACGTCACCGAGCCCGCGCCACTGAATCGAGTGAGTTCTCTGCGCAGCCTTGATAACGGCGCAACGTGGGGCAAGCCCGAGTCGGTCTATCCGGAAACGGGAGAGGCCGTCTATCTGACGGAAGTAAATGTAGTGGAGGATGTCGTGCGCGTGTACCTGGAGGTACACAGCGGGCGATTCCTCAACATGCGCTGCGTTGTCATGGAAAGCCGCGACAGCGGCCATACATGGGTAGATGCGGGCATGCCACCGTTCTTTCCGACATTCACCTTCCTGCGCGGCTTGCTGACACTGCGGAATGGCAACCGCTTGATGCCCTACCAGCACATGCCTGTATCAGCAGCGGAAAACGTGCGTTTGGTGATCGCAAGCCACAATATCGTGGATTTCCGCAAGCAGAAGGGCGTATGGGACGCTAACATCCACGCGATACAGAACGGCGTGATCCTATGGAGCGCGCAGGGTGGAGCGCCTGATCGCTGCATCGGGCCGGATATCCCGATCAAGGGTGAAACGGGTCGGCATTGGGTGTGGTCCGAACCAACGCTGGCGGAACTATCCGACGGCACGATCGCGATGCTACTGCGTGTCGACCGCAGTGGGTGCCTCTGGCGCAGCGATTCACGCGACGGCGGACGCACATGGAGTGAAACAATGCCAACCGACATTCCGAATCCCGGCAACAAGCCGAAGCTGCTTGCGCTGCCAGGTGGGCGCATCGGACTCCTGCATACACCAAATGCGAAGGCTCGTTGGCCATTTGCATTATGGATCTCAGACGACGACATGCGTACCTGGGGTGACCAGCGTATACTCGCCGATTTCCCGATTCGGTATGATTATCCGGATGGTTTTGTTGAAGGAAACGATTTATATGGATCCATTGAGATTAACCGGCATGAGATTCTGTTCTTCCACTGCGAGGATGTGTGACGCATGAAGGCAATCGTCCTGGACTTGGGCAGTTCGTACACGAAGTGCGCGGTTATGGATACAGAAGCCGGCGATTGGCGCGCCGTCCAATCGCTGCCAGCGCCACCCAATTGCGCCACGCAGCTCGGGCGATATGAGTTGGACGCGGACGCCTATTTCCGGCAAGTCCAGCTCTGCCTTGCAACAGCGCTCCATGCGGAACCGTCGGTAAGCGCCCTGGTGCTGACCACACAGATGCACGGTTTCGTACTGACCGATACGGCGATGCGGGTTCGATCCCATTATGTCTCGTGGCAGGATCGAGCGTCTCTTACGCGCGGCTCGGATGGAATGACGGCGATGGAGGCGTTGCAACGCCTCCTGCCGTCGGATGCGTTGGCGGGACACGGCGTACCGCTGAAGCCCAACCTCGCTCTGTGCAATCTCTACGCTCGAATCCGTGAAGGGCTTGCGATCGAGCCTGACACGCTGTTGCACACGCTGGGCGGATACATGCTGGCGCGACTCGGCGGCCCACACCTGTGTCACGATACCAACGCTGCTCCGCTTGGCGTGTACAACGTAGCGCAGCAAATTATGAATAGTGATTTATCCCATGCCATCCTGGGTCGCAGCATCATTCTGCCAGAAGCCGTCAGCAGCTTTGAGCCAGTCGCAAAATGCGTCATAGAAGGGCATACGATGTCGCTGTACCCGGATGTGGGGGATCATCAGGCTTGTGTGCTGGGTGCGCTGGAGGGGCAGCCGAATCGGTTGTGCGTCAATGTTGGCACGGCTGGGTTGATGAATATGGTAGCGGCCGCTTTCACCTACGGCCCTTATGAAACGCGGCCCTTCTTCGGCGGCAGTTTTCTGCCTACCGTGTCTGGTTTACCGGGAGGGAGGCACCTCGATGTGCTTTTTCAGTTTGTGCGTCGCTTCCTGGATCGCTTCGGAGCGACCGTGCCGGATGATGCGATCTGGTCAAGCCTAATGTATTGTGATGCTAATCCGACTCTCACTATCAGAGGCGACATATTCACCGGCGGGGGCGATATAAGCGGCATAGGGCCAACCGTTTCGCTGGATGACGTCATCGCATCAACATACCTCGCGATCGGCAAAGCGTATGCGCAAGCGGCGCGCGTTATCAAACCCGTTGACGGCAGCTACAGCATGAACGTCGTCTTTCTGGGAGGCGCGGCAGAGAAAAATGCTGCGCTGCGGCGACATATTCAACAGCAACTGGGCATGCCCCACGCATCCGTCAGCCGGGACAGCGTTCTGCTCGGCGCTCTGGAATTGGCGCGATCAATTGAACGCTAAACCCAGCCTATTGTGACGGGAACGCATCGAACCCATACTGGAAAGGAGGTTCCCCCCAGCAATGAAAGCGACCCTGAACCGCGATGTGACGCTCATCGGAACCATGCTGTCTGAGATTTACGTCCCGAACGTGCTGATATTACTGGCGCAATGCGGATGCCACTATGTCATCGTCGACTGTGAGCACGGCTATTTTGACTTGACCCAAGTCGCAAACCTGGTCGCCGTCGCACGAGGGATTGCGCTACCGCTGCTGGTGCGCGCCCCCGAACCGGATCGCGCGCTGATCACCAAATACCTGGATTTGGGCGTGGATGGCATTCTGCTGGCCAATACGGAGACTGTGGCGCAAGCGGCGCTCTTAGTCGATATCTGCCGGTATGCGCCAGAGGGCAACCGAGGCGTATCGACCTTCCGGGCGCACACCGGATATCAAAGCGGCGATACACGCACGATGATGCGAGAAGCCAACGAACGCATTGTACTTCTATGTCAGATCGAATCCGACGCGGCGTCTAAGCAGGCGGAATCAATTCTGCAGACGCCCGGCATTGATGGCGCGTTGATTGGCCCCAATGATATGAGCCAGCGCATGGGCATCTTGGGACAGTACACGGAGCCGCGCATGCTGCGGGCGTTGGAGCGCGTTGCGGCTGCAACCAAGACGCTCAACAAGCTATGCGGAATCGCCACGGCCAACGAATCCCTCATCCGTGCCTGCGCCGGAATGAGGATGCGCATGTTTTGCATGGGCAGCGAGCTTCACTTCCTAGCCGCAGGAGCGAAAGACGCGTTTGCGTGTTGCCAGAACTGGACGAAGTAGTGCTACTCGCGAACAAGGGGGCTTACCGGTCGGCGTAAAGCGTTGAAGTCAGAGCTTTCCAACTAAAAAGTCAACGACAAATACTAAGGAATGAGGATAAAAATAGTCGTCCAGCGCAGTGAGTTTTCAATACTCCAATGCCCGCGTATTTTCCGTATAACTATTGCTACTTATGACTAATAAATAAACATACCCTTGCGGGTAGATTCAGCCATAGTTTAATGATATAATATCCGCGCTTAAAAACATATAAGAGAGGCCATAATCATGTACAGCGAAACCACGTCCGCCGAGTCCCGCGCCCGCGGCGTCGCGATCGTCCAGATGCTTGTCTGCGCGGCGCTGTGGAGCGTCGCGGGCATATTCATCAAGTCGATTCCGTGGAACCCTCTGGCTATCGCGGGCGGGCGCAGTCTGATCGCGGCGGGCGTGGCGTTCGCGTTCATGCGCTGGCAGCGGATGCGCTTCCGCGTAAGCCGCAGCGCGGTAACGTCCGGAGCGATACTAAGCCTGACATTCCTGTCGTTCGTAGCGGCGAACAAACTGACCACGTCGGCGAACGCTATCGTACTGCAGTATTCCGCGCCGGTGTACATACTGGTCGTGTCCGCGCTTATGTACCACCAGCGGTTCAGGCGGGCCGATTACATAGTGGTCGCCGTCACGCTAGCTGGGATCGCGCTGTGCTTCGCGGATAAGATCAACTCGGGAGGCACGCTCGGCAATGTCATAGGCCTGGCGAGCGGGCTGTTCTTCGGCGGTATGTTCATGGCGTCGGGACGCATGGACGGCGACTCGCGCATGACGGGCATCGTACTGGGACACCTGTTTACGGCTGTGATAGGATTGCCGTTCTTATTCATACTGCCCAATGAGATTACGGGAGCCGCCATCGTGAACCTGATGATACTGGGCGTGTTCCAGCTGGGCGTGCCGTATGTGCTGTTCGGCCTGGCGGCGGGGCGATGCCCTCCGCTGGCCGCGTGCCTGCTGGGCATAGTCGAGCCGATACTGAACCCCGTATGGGTATTCATATTCGACGGCGAGGCGCCCGGCCCTTGGGCGCTGATCGGCGGACTGATCGTTATCGCGGCGGTGTCGGTGTGGACGATAAGCAACTCGCGAACCGCGAATCGCCAGCAGCCCTGATTCCGGCATAGCTGGTTTGCCCGCTCTACGTCAGCAAACCTCGCATATCGCCGAACCTCTTCTCCGCCGTCTCCATCAGCGTCTGCAGCGTCTCCCCGCCCGCCGCGAACGCCTCGTCCGCCGCCGCGCGCGCCATCTCCATCAGGGATTCATCGGCCCCTCGCGCGATGGCGTCCGCTTCTGGCAGACCATGCTGCCTGACGCCCAGCAAGTCTCCTGGCCCGCGCATCGCCAGATCCTTGCGCGCGATCTCAAACCCGTCGCGGGTGGAGATCAGCGCGTCGAGCCGCGCGTTGCGCTCGCCCATAAGGAAGCACCACGACTTGACGCCGCCGCGCCCCACGCGCCCCCGAAGCTGGTGCAGCTGCGCCAGACCGAATCGCTCGGGGTTCTCGATGACGATGACGGATGCGTTGGGCGCGTCGACGCCGACCTCGATAACGGTCGTCGCAACGAGTACGTCCAGGTTCCCGGCGTGAAACGCGGCCAGCGTCTCCGCACGCAGTTTCATCGGTTGTGAACCGTGCGCGACGCCTACGCGAAGTCCGTGCAGCGAACCGCCGTCCTCGCGCAATGACTGTGCCAGCCACTCCGCGCTGGCGCAGTCCGCGTCCTCGGTCTGGGTGGCGTGCGGACAGACGATATATGTTTGTCGGCCTTCAACCGTCTGCGAGCGGATGAACCCATATAGTCCCGCGCGTTTCGATTCGGGTACAAGCCGCGTCTCCACTGGTATGCGCCCCGGCGGCATCTCATCGACGACTGAACGCTTCAAGTCGCCGTATAGCAGCATGGCCAGCGTGCGCGGTATCGGTGTGGCGGACATAACCAGCGTGTGCGGGTGAAGGGTCTTTTGGGATAACGCGGCGCGCTGTCTCACGCCGAAGCGATGCTGTTCGTCGGTCACGCACAACACAAGATTGCCAAACTCCACATCCTTCGAGAACAGCGCGTGCGTACCGATTACGGCTTGCAGCGTGCCGTCCTTTATCGCGGCCAGTACGGAGCGACGCTCTTTCGCGGAGACGCTGCCGGTCAGCAGACCGACGCTCACGCCTAGCGGCTCCAACATGCGCTGCGCCGTACGCGCGTGCTGGGCGGCCAGCACCTCTGTCGGAACCATCAGCGCGGCCTGCCCGCCCGAAACCGCAGCGGCGTACAGCGCCATAAACGCCAGCGCCGTTTTACCGCATCCCACGTCGCCTTCGACCAGGCGCGACATCGGCGAATCCCCTCGCATGTCAGCGATGATCTCCTCCGCGACGCGACGCTGCGCCCCCGTAGGCTCGAACGGCTGCGCGCCCCAGAATGTCTCCGTTGTACCGGACGGAATGGACAGCGGCTCGATGTGAACAGGCTGACTGCGGTTGTGAAGGGCGGCCGCGTACAGCAGCAGCGTCTCGAATGACAGGAACTTAAGCGCGCAATTCAGCGATTCTTTGGACTTAGGGAAGTGCGCTTCCCTTAAAGCGTCGCGGCGTTTCATCCTGATGGATTCAGGGATTAGCGACGTCGGTACGCCCGATTCCACGTCGGCTTCCTTGTCCAGTGCGGCGGCGATCGCGTTTCTAAGCGGCTTTGCCGGCACGCCGTCGATTGCTGGATATATAGGCAACAACGCCCTCCGCTCCAGTATCGACGGATGCACAACCGATCGCGAGCCGTTCGGAGCGCGGCTCAGGGTTCCATACAACAGCAGTGGCTGCCCAACACACAGTTGTTTGAGCAGCCACGCCGCGCCGAACCATATTAATGAGACGCGCGTGCCGCCGTCACCCATATCGTTTTCTATAACGACATGCACGCGCGTCATCTTGCCATAACCATATGAGCGGATCGAAGCGATCACGCCTGCGAACGCCGCTTCCTCTCCGACGCGCAGCGCGTCCAGCGGCGTCAATACCGTGGAATCCTGATACTTAACCGGCAGACGCTCGATCAACGCGCGTGAGTCGGCGATACCCGCCTTCTCTAGCGCGGCGACGCGGGCTGAACCTATACCTGGCAGCGCGCCGAGGGACAGCGGCACGGTTATTCCACCGCGATAATGAACGGGTATAGCGCCTGACCGCCCTCGTGCATCTCCGAATCACAGCCAGGGTATTTCTCAAGAATACGGCCAAATAGCGACTGCGCGGTTTCCTCGGAGACGCCTTCGCCATAGTAGAGCGTGATAAGCGAATCCTGGCTGGGCAGCAGCATCTCAAGCAAGCCAAGCGCGACTGAATCCTCTGTAGGGCCAACGTTCGATATGCGGCCGTTGCACAGGCCGATCACGTCGCCCTCGTGGATTGTAAGATCCTCAAACTGGCTGTCTCGCACGGCGCGCGTTACCATGCCCGTCGTGACGCGTTCCGCAGCCTCCCGCATACGCGCAAAGTTGGTCTCCAGCTCCGCGCTCTCTTGGTATACCAGCGCGGCCGCGATGCCCATAGGCACGTTCTTGGTAGGGATCACGCAGGCCTTGCGCTTGGTCACGGTGCAGGCCTGTTCGGCGGCGAGGATAATATTGCCGTTATTGGGCAATACGAACACCGTCTTGGCGGGGGTATCGTCGATCGCGCGGGTGAGGTCCTCGATCGACGGATTCATCGTCTGCCCGCCCTTTACGATATTGATCACGTTGAGATCCTTGAATATACGCGTGAATCCCTCGCCTTGAGACACCGCGACCACGCCGTACTCGTGTTCCTTGGCGGATTCGACGGCCTGCCTAGCGATGCGCTCGCGCCTCTGTTCCACCATGTTCTCGATTTTCAGCCCCGTCAGCTCGCCCAGCATCAACCCAGCCTGCAACGCCTTTCCGGGGTCGTTCGTGTGGACGTGCACCTTAACCAGGGAGAGATCCCCGACGACCAGCACGCAATCGCCGATCCGGTTCAATTTACGGCGGAACAGCGCAACGTCGTCGTCCGTGGTGGTTTCAGCGAGGTATTGGATGAAAAATTCCGTGCAGTAGGCGTACTTGATGTCCTCGATCGCGTCGTGATCGTCGGAGAACACTACTTGACCGTCGGATTCGGTCATACCGCTGGGCGGCTCGATCGGCGCGCCGCTCAGCGCGGACGCCATGCCGCTATAGATGAGCAGCAATCCGCGTCCTCCCGCGTCTACCACGCCGGCCTGTTTCAATACGGGCAGCATGTCGGGGGTTTTGCGCAGAATAATCTCGCCCTGAACGAGTACCGCGTTGAGCAGTGCGATTATGTCTTCCGGATCGCGCTCGGCCTGGCGCGTGGCTTCGTCGGCCACGAACCGCGCGACGGTCAGTATCGTGCCTTCCTTGGGCTTCATCACAGCCTTGTACGCCGTCTCAACCCCGGCCTTCAGTCCCTTCGCGAACAGGCGTGCGTCCAGCCGCTCGGCGTGATCGACGCCGCGCGCGAATCCCCTGAATAATTGCGATAATATGACGCCCGAATTACCGCGCGCTCCGCGCAGCGTGCCTTTTGCGATGTACTCGGCCACCTCGCCCGCGTTGTTGATCTCGTGGCCGTTCACCTCACGCACGGCGGCCATGATGGTCAGGGACATATTGGTGCCCGTGTCTCCGTCGGGGACGGGGAACACGTTCAGCGCATCGACGGCCTCGCGATTCCTTTCCAACAGCGACGCACCTGCAATCAGCATCTCGCGCAGCTGCAGCGCGTCAACGAACGGCACCTTCTTCAACGTGGATTTCGGAGGTTCGCTAACATTGTACAACGGTCATCCCTCCTTTCACCCCTGCTGCACTCGGATGCCTTCGACGGATATGTTCACACGGCGCACATTCGCGCCGGTCATGCTTTCCATCTTATATTTGACCGTCTCCACAATGCTTGTGCACACGGTATAGATTGAGATGCCGTAATCCACGACGATGTATAGATCGACGTCGATCTGCCCATCCTCTGCAGTACGCAGCGCGACGCCGCGCGTCAGGTTCTCGCGGCCCAGCCACTCGACGAACCCATCTTTGGCGCGCTTGCTGGACATCGCAACAATTCCATAGCACTCCAGCGTCGCGTATCCCGCGACCTTGAGCATCACATC
Source organism: Oscillospiraceae bacterium (assembly GCA_031266295.1). Classification (GTDB taxonomy): domain Bacteria; phylum Bacillota; class Clostridia; order Christensenellales; family Aristaeellaceae; genus BNUH01. Next base: position 16,135 of record JAISBH010000179.1, read on the forward strand.
CTCGGCTATAGTAATCGTTCCTAGATCGTTGACTATCTTCGTATCCATATATCCTCCACGTCCCGCGGTTTTGCTCGTGACCAGGGTCATCCTTATTAGTATACAAGATACCGCCCGGTTAATGCAAGCGGATGTCCGGCTGATTCAGCAATTCCAAATTTGGGATTGATGACGCCCCCTCTGCCGCTGCGGCAACGCGGCGCGACGACGCATCCGCGCCTTCGGGAAGTGCGCTGCGCACCCTCGCTACGCTCAACTCACATCCCTCTCCCGACCTCCCCCCGGGGAACCCCCTCTGTCGCTGCGGCGACATCTCCCCCTAGGGGGGCGATGAGGGTTGTCGCTTACGATGTGGTTCGCAAGCAACGGAGGGACCGGTTGCGTTCCGGAACAGACTATCCAGGTACAACCGGCTGGCCGAAGCCGGTAGATTGTGTATCACGATGGTCCAGGCGAAGCCTGGTCAGGTTTCGACCGGGCGGATTGCCCTTCGCAGGGTCTGGGGCGCGGCGCGTCCGCGCCTTCGGGAAGGGGATTGCGATCCCCCTCCCGACCTCCCCCAGGGCTTGGAACGTGGGAACGAATGCTATAAGGAAATAGTCATCTCACATTATAGTGGCGGGGCGCGACAAACTTAAAGCGCATTCGGTTCGCAAACCGAACAGCGTCCCGCCGCAGCGGACAGCCGGGTGTTGCGTTGCGCAATATTATACAATATAGCGGTGCGCAACGCCGCGCTTGGGTTGCGTCGCGTAACCACCGGCTGTCCACTGCGGTGA
>JAISBH010000184.1 GCA_031266295.1 Oscillospiraceae bacterium
GAGCATGGCTAACTCCGCGCATGGTCATCGCGCGCATCAGATTCAGCGCGCTTTCGGCAGGCCGCGCGCACAACAGATTCTCAACGGGAGTCGCGAACGCCGTCGCCAGCGGCGGTTGATTCACATACTGGATGATCTGCTTCAGCGCGTTCAGTATCCCCTCGCTCGGCTCGATCACGGGCATACCGTCGCTGTCCGCGTTGTGGGTCAGCAGGTTTCGTATCTCGCGGCATACCTCCAGATCGTCGCGCACGGGCCGCGACTCCGGATCATCCAGGTACGCCATCACGGCGCTGGACTGTCGGCGCGGCTGCATCCGACGATCCAGTATCGATTCCACATGCCGATAAAGCGCAAGGAATTCATTATTTCGCATAAGTCCAGTATAACCAAAACACCATGACAATACAAGCATCATCGGGAGGCGCTATGTTAAGCCAACCCCTAGGCGGCGCGTGGCAGGAGATTGATCTGGACGCGCTGCACTTCAACCTCGAATCCGTCCGCGCTGCGATCGGCCCCGACGTTAAGATCGCGGCGGTAGTCAAGGCCGACGCGTATGGCCACGGCATTATCGAATGCGCCCGCGTTCTATATGAGTCAGGAGCGGACGTGATCGCTACCGCCAGTGTCCGCGAGGCGTTGTACTTGCGCAAGACGCTGCCCGACGCGCCGCTGTGGGCGATGGGCTACGCCTCCGACGACTTGTTGGAGAATGCGGTCGTCAACAATATCGCGCTGTCGATCAGCGGCGCCGAACAAGCGAAACGCCTCAGCGCGCTGGCTGAATCCCATAACACGCTCTCCCATGTTCATTTAAAAATCGACACCGGGTTTCATCGATTGGGTATGTCGGTTGAGGATGCCGATGTGGCGCTGCCCGCCATTATGTCAACGCCAAGACTCGCAATAGACGGCATATTCACCCACCTCGCGCTGATCGACAAAGAGCACGACTGTGCGCAAATGATAAAGCTCTTCAATATAATACGATCCAGCGCAGCGCGACTCGCGAAAGAGCTGCCCTGCCTGCACGCCGCGGATAGCATTGCCGCGTTCCGTTACCCCGAATGGCGGCTGGGCATGATCAGAATCGGCGCGCTGTTATACGGCAATCATATTGCGGACGCTCCATTCACCCCGCGCAAGGTCATGCGCCTGTGCGCGCGAATCGTCTCCCTCCGAAGCATATCGGCTGGCGAAGGCGTTGGTTACGATGAATCATACCGTTCCACACGAGCGACAGTCATTGCGACGATCCCGCTGGGTTACGCCGACGGACTTCCACGGCGGCTGCGCGAATCCGGCCAGGCGGCGGTGCGCGGAACGCGAGTACGCTATGCCGGGCTGCCTTGTATGGATCAATCCATGCTGGACGTCACCGACGTCGCCGGAGTCAGCGTCGGCGACGCCGTGACCGTACTCGGCGGCGAAGGCGCGGACTCGATATCCGTCGAGGCATTCGCGGCCTGGGTGGGCAGCAACCGTAACGAGCCGCTCGCCATGACAGGGCGGCGCGTGCCCAGGGTGTATTATCAGGGCGGCGTCGTAAAGGTGGTTGATCCGCTGCTGGATTAGGAATGGACGGAGCCAAAGCCGTCGGGCGTTGCAGCGGCAATTCCAAATTTGGGATTGCTGTTGCCTTCGGGAAGTGCGCTACGCGTGGTGCATCCGCGCCTTCGGGAAGGGGACTGATGTCCCCCTCCCGACCTCCCACGGGAAACCCCCTCTGCCGCTGCGGCGGCATCTCCCCCTAAGGGGGCGATGAGGGTTGTCGGTTACGTTACGGAACAGACTATCGGAGCATAACTGGCTGGCCGAAACCGATGGATTGTGTGTCACGATGGTCCAGGCGAAGCCTGGTCAGGATTCGAAAGGGCGGATAGCCCTTCGCAGGGTATCGGGACAGAGTCCCGTAAACCCTCGTTTTACCCCCGTCGGGGGGAGGGGGGGCGTTCCTCGTTCCCCCCGTTCCAACCCTGCGCCCCGCCAGTGATAACGCTATAAGGAATAGCCAACTCACACCATAGTGGCGGGGCGCTACAAACTTAAAGCGCAGTCGATCCGCAGATCGAACAGCGTCCCGCCGCAGCGGTTCGTACCACATCCGAGACACGTTCATGGGATACAAGCTACGATATGGGCACGTATGGTACAACGAGCGATTCTCGTACAAGAAAAATCGATTGCAGGCGACCGAATATTATTGATAGATTCTAAATTTGGAATTGCTGGCGCTGCGGCTTCATCAGCAGGCGCGCGTTATAACTCAGACATATCCACCCCACTTTATAAAAGCCTTGGATAAATCCACTCTCTAACTTTATAGCGTCCAGTCAGTCTATCGCCTATTGCCGCCAATTGTATAGGCGCTGTTATCTCAGCCTTCGCTCAACACTTGCATCCCCCACCCAAAACGTGTAAAATAAGCCGAATGGGTCGGCAACGGATCCTAACGCAGGGAGGGATGCTCCATGTACGTCATCGCTGCGGACGCCATGGGCGGGGACTTCGCGCCGGAAGCGCCGGTGCAGGGCGCGCTGCGCGCGCTGGATGAGTTCCCCGACGTATCCATAACGCTCACGGGACGTCAGGAGGAGATAGCGAAGGCTGCGCGCGGCGCGCGCAACCCACGCCTGACAATCGTAGACGCGCGCGAGGTCATCGGCAACGACGAGCCTCCAGTTATGGCGCTGCGCCGGAAGAAGGATTCGTCGCTGGCGCGAGCGATCGATCTGCTGCGCGAAGGCAAGGCGGACGCGCTCATCTCGGCGGGATCCACAGGCGCGGTGATGGCCGGCTCCATGTTCCGGCTCGGTCGTATTGCCGGCGTCGAGCGTCCCGCGATCACCGTTCTCGTCCCGACGCCCAGCGGTAAACCCGTCGTGATGCTGGACGCTGGCGCGAATGTGGATTGCACGCCCGACACGCTCGCGCAGTTCGCCATTATGGGCGCGGTGTACGCCCGCGCGCTATTGGACCGCGACAAACCTCGCGTGGGGCTGGTGAACATCGGCGAGGAAGCCGAGAAGGGCAACCAGCAGACCAAGACCGCGCATCAGCTGTTGAGCAAGCCCCATCCGGCATATGAGTTCGTCGGCAACGTGGAGTCCCGCGGTATCCCGCTGGGTGAAGTGGACGTCGCCGTTTGCGACGGATTCATAGGCAACGTGATCATGAAAGCGATGGAGGGCGTCAGCAAGTCCCTCTTCGAGATGATTAAGCGTGAACTAAACGGTTCGCTGCGTTCAAAGGCTGGCGGCGCGTTGGTTATGCCCGCGCTGAAACGACTCAAGGCGGCGATGAGTGCGGAAGAGGTCGGCGGCGCGTTGATGCTCGGCGCATCTGGCCTGGTCGTCAAGGCGCATGGGAACTCGAAGGAGTATGCGTTCTTCGCCGGAATCCGACAGGCGCGCTCGCTGCTCCAAGCCGACGTGATCAGCAAGATCCGTGCGGCGCTGTCTCCACCCGTCGCCTAAAGGGCTAATATCCGCGAATTTGAAAGGAGTTATTATGGCAGTATATGACAAGGTAGTTAAACTCATCCAGACACAGCTGAAGATCGACCCGAAGAGCGTCTCCATGGATTCACGCCTTCTGGAGGATCTGAAGGCCGATTCGGCTAACGTGATGATGCTGGTGATGGATCTGGAGCAGGAAACCGGCGTGGTCATGGAGGACGACGCACTGATGACACTTAAGACCGTCGGCGACGTCGTGCGCTACATCGAAGCGCATTCATAAGCATGACCGACGTCGGCTGGCCTTGCGGGAAATGGTTGGATGAATTGCAGTGCGGCATGGGTTACCAGTTCAGCGATATAAATCTGCTGAAACTGGCGTTGACCCATCCTTCCGTGTTCGCGCAAACCAACGCGCCCAAGCCGCCAAACCCGCCCGACAACCAACGCATGGAGTTCCTGGGCGACGCGGTAGTGCAGCTGTGCGTTAGCGACGCGCTGTTCAGGCGCTATCCCGACATGCGCGAGGGCGACATGACCCACTTGCGCATCACGTTCGTCCGCAAGGAATCGCTGAGCCAGGCCGCCATCGCCCTTCATCTTGATCAATACATATTGATGGGGATGGCTGAGCGCGGGCACGGCACATCCAGCCAGATCAACGTGATGTGCGACGCGTTCGAGGCCGTGACGGCTGCGGTGTATCTGGACGGCGGGTTCGGCGCGGCATACGCGTTCGTCGCCCACGCTCTGAACG
>JAISBH010000216.1 GCA_031266295.1 Oscillospiraceae bacterium
AAGGTATGCGGCTTTGGCGTCAGATGCGCTTGCGTTATACTTCGACAGCCAGTCCTCCCATTCGCCGAAAAAATCGCTGGAACCGAACTTATCGAACATGGCTTTGGCGTCGTCGTAAAATTCATCTAAATGCAGATTGGCTGTGTTGTTTACCGCGCTTGGGAGCAGGAACGGCTCATCGTCATCGTCACTGTCGTGTTTAAGCAAACTATCCAACAACCTGCGATAAACGCCGGCTAGGGCGTCGCGGCTTAGATCGCCTTCTGCGTATAAGACGTTCAGCGACGTCAGCGCGGCGTCGCGCGCGTATTTACTCACTGATTCATCCAAGACTATCGCTTCTATCAGCGGCAGATCGGCAGCGTCTGCGCATGAGGCGATAATGCCGCCGTACCCGTCAAACACAATGTCGCCCAGCACGTAATCAAGCGCCTTCTCGTCCAGCCGAAGCGGTCTCAGCAGAAGGGGCAGCGCCTCCTTGATGCGGAATTCCGCCAACAGGTAGTATGATAAGATCGTGTCGAGCGTCGAAGGGCTTTCATTAGGCAGTTCGTCCAACTGCCTTTGTATGTTCATCATCAGCGCAGGTACGGCTTCGTCCTTATGCTCGCGGACATACCGCACTGCCTCGGTGGGATAAGGGTACTTTAATTCATTGAGTTGGTTTATGGCTTCGCTGATATCCATGACTGTCATCTCCTATCAGACTATTACACTGATTATTAGCGCGTCCACGTGTATAATAACAGATTGCCCGCGACGATTCAACCGCGACTGGAAACGCGCTGGATACTGTGTTATACTAAAAGAGTTTGGAACGGCTGAATCAGAATTGGGGGGAATCACGATGCAATACACCACCGAAGTGGACAAGATGGCCTGTGTGGCGAAGGGATGCGATCATGGACCCGCGCCAATCCCAGAGGAAGGGGAATGGGTGCAGGCGCGTGAGATCAAGGATATCTCCGGTCTGACGCACGGCATAGGCTGGTGCGCTCCTCAGCAGGGCGCGTGCAAGCTGACGCTGAACGTTAAGGACGGCATTATTCAGGAGGCGCTGGTAGAGACCGTCGGCTGTTCGGGTATGACCCATTCCGCCGCGATGGCGTCGGAGATACTGCCGGGCAAGACTATACTCGAGGCGCTGAACACCGATTTGGTGTGCGACGCGATCAACGTCGCCATGCGCGAGCTGTTCCTGCAGATAGCGTACGGACGTACTCAAAGCGCGTTCTCGGAAGGCGGACTGCCCATAGGCGCGGGTCTGGAGGATCTGGGTAAGGGATTGCGCAGTCAGGTCGGCACGATGTACGGCACGCTGGCCAAGGGTACGCGCTATCTGGAGATGGCCGAAGGCTATGTCACAAAGATCGCGCTGGACGATAACGGCGAGGTCATCGGCTATCAGTTCTGCAACATGGGCAAGATGATGGACGCGATCCAGAAGGGCGTCGATCCTAAGGAAGCGTACCAGAAAAACATTGGCACTTATGGGCGGTTCGACGAAGCTGCGCGGCTGATCAACCCGCGTCACGAGTGAGGAGGGAACGGAGATGGCGCAGTTTGAGGGTTATGAACGCAGGATTGCTAAACTCGAGAAGGTTCTGAAAGAATATGGGTTTGAGTCGCTCGACGCGGTCAAGCAGGATCTGCTGGAAAAGGGCGTTGACGTGGAAGCGGTCGTGCGCGGGATACAGCCCATAGCGTTCGACAACGCGGTATGGGCGTATACGCTGGGCGCGGGCATAGCGGTAAAGACGGGCAAGACGGCGGCGGCGGACGCGGCGGAGGCGATAGGGTTGGGGCTGCAGGCGTTCTGCATCCCAGGCTCGGTGGCGGATCAGCGCGCGGTCGGCATTGGTCACGGCAATCTGGCCGCAATGCTGCTAAGGGAGGAGACGCAGTGCTTCTGTTTCCTGGCCGGGCATGAATCGTTCGCGGCGGCTGAAGGCGCGATAGGTATCGCGAAGACCGCCAACAAGGTGCGCAAGCAGCCGCTGCGCGTTATCTTGAATGGTTTGGGCAAGGACGCCGCGTATATCATCAGCCGCGTGAATGGATTCACGTATGTGAAGACGCAGTATGACTACTATACGGGCGAGCTGAAGGTGGTCGAGGAAAAGGCGTTTTCGACGGGGCTGCGCGCGGCGGTGCGCTGTTATGGCGCGGACGACGTAAGCGAGGGCGTGGCGATAATGGCGCTGGAGGGCGTGGATGTATCGATCACGGGCAACAGCACGAATCCGACGCGCTTCCAGCATCCCGTTGCGGGGACATACAAGAAGTGGTCGATTGATCACGGCAAGAAGTATTTCTCGGTAGCGTCGGGCGGCGGCACGGGCCGAACGCTGCATCCGGATAACATGGGAGCGGGTCCAGCCAGTTACGGCTTCACGGATACGCTAGGCCGTATGCACGCCGACGCGCAGTTCGCGGGCAGTTCGTCGGTACCCGCGCACGTAGAGATGATGGGCTTGATCGGCATGGGCAACAACCCGATGGTAGGCGCGACAGTCGCCGTAGCGGTAGCTGTCTCAGAGGCGTTTAAATAATTGGCGAGGGGTGCGCCCCCTCTGCCGCTGCGGCGGCATCTCCCCCTAGGGGGGCGATGAGGGTTGTCGGTTACCACGCAGCCCGTAACCCCGGTACACCGTTCCTCTTCCCCCATCGCCCCCCTAGGGGCGATGGGGGTTGTCGGTTACGGCGTAGGTCACAAGGCTTGTAGTTGCCGTCCCTTTCACTATTCGGTGGCGGTGTGGGTTGTCGGTTACGGCGTAGGTTACAAGGCTTGCAGGGCGCGTGGCAGTTGACAACCCTCATCGCCCCCTTAGGGGGAGATGCCGCCGCAGCGGCAGAGGGGGTTCCCCGGCGGCAGAAGAGGGAGGTACCCCGTTCGGGCTTGGCACAATCGCCAAGCCTGTTTTTTGTCGAAAGGTTCGTCTTGACAACTATAAGTAGTTATGATAGGATGGTTGTATCAACACGCTGTACGGATGTTGCGCCGTGCAGGTTGTGTATACGAAAGGATGAGATACGATGAAGAATCGGGCGTACCGGAACATAATGAAGCTGAACCGGATCGACTCGCAAGGAATGCTGGGCGTATACGCGTTGCAGGCGTTGCTGGGCGTGGCGTACATGTACGTGACATGGCGGAGCGACTATTCCTTGGGTGATGGGATGGGATTTCAGCTGTACTACTCGTTTTCGTGCGGAGCGCTGCTGGTGGTGGGCGCACTGCTTATACGCTGCGCGCTGTCCTCGCGCGGGATATTGAAGACGCGACTGCTGCTGAAAATAAACATAGGGTTCCAAGCTATGGACATCGCCGTGGATATCGTGTTCGCGTGCATGTACGGTGGATTTTGGGACGACGGGTATGTATTCCTGATTATTGAAGCGCTGCTGGCCGTGATATTCCTAAGGCGGCTGTTCTTCCTGAACCAGCTGGAGCGGCTGATCTCGGACGACGTAACCGACAGCGAGACATTTATATTAAAGGATCAGGAGGATCGGTCGGACGAATCCGGTATGAGCGGAATTCGTACGAAATATATTCTGGTGGATGGATTGCGGGCAGGAGGCGCCGCGATATGAGGCAGGAAGTAATAATCGCCATGATCACCACGGTATCCTGCGTCGGTTTGACCACCATGCTGAAGCTGGTAATGTATAACATCAACCGCGGAAAGGTGGAAAGGGAGCGTGCGGTGGACGCGCGCATTACCGTCTGGCAGCAGGCTTGCGAGGAGTACGAGGTGCGGCTGTCGGCACTGGAGAGGAGAGTGGAGGTATATGAGATGGAGTTCCAGAGCATAGAACGGTATATTCTTGCGCCAAAAAGCATGATAATGCATAACGCGCCGCTGCTGGAATTGTCCGAATGATTCGTGACGGGCCGAGGCGACCCTGAAAAAAATAAGCGGGGACGCGGCTATTGACAGATACCGACAGAATGTATATACTCAAACCATGGTTCATGATCGGAAACACAAAGAAGATGAAACGGATGCGGAGGTATATTTATGAAAAGGAACCTGAAGGCGTTCAGCCTGATCATGGCGGCGCTGCTGGCGCTAACGATGGGAGCCGCCCTTGCCGAGGATACGCTGACGATGGGCACCAACGCGGAATTCCCGCCGTTTGAATTCGTGGAGGGTGACGCGGTCGTCGGCGTAGACGCTGAGATAGCCGCCGAGATCGCCAAGGATTTGGGGCTGAAGCTGGTCATCGAGAACATGGCGTTTGATTCCGTCATACCCGCGCTGGTCAGCGGCCAGATCAATATCGGCGTCGCAGCCATGACGGTCAAGCCCGAACGGCTCAACTCGGTGGACTTCTCCAACACATACTACAACGCGCGCCAAGCGTGCATAGTCCGCAAGGATGGCAAGGTCGCGGACGAGGAGACGCTCAAGGGCGCAGCGATCGGCGTGCAGAATGGCACCACCGGTGACTACGCGGCCGAGGATTATTCCGAGACGATCGAGCGTTACGGCAAGGCTCTTGACGCCGTGCTTGAATTGGTCGGCGGTAAGCTGGACGCGGTCATAGTGGACGCGCCCGTAGCGCAGAACATAATCGACGCGCTGAACAACGACAACCTGGTTCTGCTGGATAACATCGAGTTCGAGGACG
>JAISBH010000258.1 GCA_031266295.1 Oscillospiraceae bacterium
GCATCGGTTCCGGTTTCCAATAGCCGCTGAGTATGGCGCGTGCCTGATCCGCGCCGCCGGCGGATTGCGAGGTCACCCCATGCGCCGCGAGCAACTTAGGTGAAGAGTATCCATGTGAAAAGTTATACTTTATCTCCATCCATACGGGATGGGGGAGTTCAGGCAGGGTGCCATGCTCTATGGAATCGCGCGTAACGCTGGCGTTGGTGTTGGCCGAAAACGGCGCGCGGCGGATTAATTCCACGGGGCGGCACGCTGTGCGGATCGCTTCATGGTATACACGGTCGCAATACGCCTCGCGCTCTTCGGGCGTCCATCCGTCCATATGTTCGCCAAGCGACGTACCGATTCCTGCCAGATCGGGATATTCCTCAATGATTTGCGTAATCGATTCGCGCAGATACCGTTCAATCTCACGCGTGGTATACGCCATGCCCCAATGAATGGAGTCGCCGTTCGCCTCCGCGTCGTAGTGTTCCACGTATGCGGCACTGACGAACGTATTCATGCTCATAACGAACGGACGGATACAGCGCTGCCGGCACCGCGCGAACAATCCTGTCCAGAACGCGCGCCATTCATTAAGCTCCTCGTCAGACATCGGACACGCCAGCGGAAACGACGCCGCGCGCGTCATGTATGGGAAAGGATGTACGTTCCACAATGTCAATACGTTAAACCGATGCTCGGCCATCATGTCAAGGAAAGCATCCCAGAACGCGAGATCGCGCACGGTATCCATATGCAGCAGCACACTCTGGTTGCTGCGGTAGCAGGACCATGGCAGATTGAACTTGATTGCCCGAAACGCGAATCGCGGCGCGGACGCTGTGCGAGGTATCCGATCCGGCGAACCGGCCTCATCCAGCAGTCGCGCGCATTCATCCATACCATAGCACAGCCCGGGCACATCCTCGCCGACAATCCATAAGCAGTCGTCCTCCGGATGAATGAGGAATCCCTCCTCGCCCAGCGGATCGATCATACCCAGCGGTATAGGCGCGTCCCTGCGCAGTACAGCGGTGATGGACGCAGCCGCGCATCCAGCGTCATCCAGTTTGCGTATCAGCCGATCAGCCGACCAGGCGACCGCCGGGTCCGCGCGATTCACAGTCAGACGATTATCGCTCATATTTTCATGCCTTTCAGGTATCAGCGGTGCATAAATAAAGTCATGATTTGCCATCTGCGGCGCTTTCTCCGGCTGTGTTCAGCCCTGAGTCCTCCTGATATTTCATCTTTACTGGCGTTACCTTCCAGCGTGGCTTGCTGATCAGCGGCGTGTTGAACTCCGTCTTGATACGCTTAGTCTTTTCCAGGTGATCTAGGCAAGATCGCAGGCACCCGCGACCGGCGCAGATGCCCAGCGTATGGAACCGATTCAGCATACCCTGATGGTACCCGGGGCGTTCGCCGGGTTTCTCATTGCCCGTCCAGAACGGCGAGTACTCCGGAGCGTTGCCGGGGTGTACGAACCCGCAGGCCTTGGTATCCAGCGTTGCGTGTCGGTATGTCACGTCCTCAACCTGTAGGGCGACGCTGCGCTCGCTGCCTATGGCGCACGCCTCACACTCCCGCACGCACAGTTTGCATCCGTCGCATATCTTCCCGCGGAAAAGAGGCGTCGGATCCAGCTGTGCGTCGGTAAATACGGCGAACACCCGCTGCCGCGGACCGTATTCAGGCGTGAGCAGCAGCTTATGGTGACCCAGTTCGCCCAATCCGCACGCGACGCCGATCATGCGCAGCGAGACGATGCCGTCCGGCCCGGTCGCGTGTTCAAGCCGTAGTTTCTGTCCCATCGCATGGCTGAACGGATTGTGCACCGATATGGCCGTGTGTCCGCGTTCTTCCAGATACATCACGATCTGCCGCAGCAGGCGCGGCGCTTCCACATCGTTCAGGTACCAATAGTTGTCCACGTTGTATGCCTGCCAGTATGTGCCTTCCTCAATCGCCATCAATGCGCCGCGCGACTGAGGTAGACCGAGCGCGATTATCGATCGCGTGACGGGCAGTATACTGCGTGGATGCACGGACGGCGGCGCGTTGTCGAACCGCTCTATATTCCCTATCCCCACCAGCGACGCGCCGTGCCGGATCGCGAACTCTTTTAGCTCCTGCGTAAAGGTTTGCGCAGCTGACATGAGTCTTCCCCCTCATCCCTTGACGGCGCCCAGCATGACGCCTTTGACAAAGTATTTTTGTAGGAACGGATACACGCATAGTATAGGCGCCATGCTTAACACAATGGACGCCATACGGATGGTCTCCTGGGGCAATACCCGTTCGTCGCCCAGCGCGGCTGCCGCACCGGACGCCCCGACGCCGCCGCTGTTTGAATCAATAACCAATGACTTGACCAGTACCTGCAGCGTCCATTTCGTAGAATCCGATAGATAGATCAGCGCGTTGAAGTACGTATTCCAATGTCCGACCGCAAAGAACAGCGTGAACGCGGCGATGGACGGCATGGACAGCGGAAGTATAACCCGCAGGAACGACATCAGCTCGTTACATCCGTCGATGGTAGCCGATTCCTCCAATTCCTTGGGCAGCGAGTCCATAAACGAGCGGACGACTATCAGACTCCACGAGTTGGTCAGTCCGCCCAGTATAAGCGCCCAGTAACTGTTCATCAGCCCTAGGTTCTTTATCAGCAGATAGTTGGGGATCAGCCCGACGCTGAATATCAGATTGAACGTGATCACGCCTATCATCAGTTTGCGCAGCGGCATGCCCCGCTTGGTCAGCGCGTATGCGAATGTATACGTCGCGATCAGGTTGCACAGCGTGCCCGCGAGGGTAATGAACGACGTGCTCTTAAGCGCGTTCATAAAGCTGTTCGTGGACAGTATATACTTGTACGCCGCGATTGACGCTTTCGGCGGAAGCAGCTGAAAGCGCAGCGGGATATACACCGCGGGATCGGTGAAGGATATGCTGATCACGTACAGCAGCGGAATCATGCTGGTGAGGGAGATCATCGCCAGAACGATATAATTGGCGACATCCCAGCCGCTCCTGCGCTGATGGAATTGAAAGCTCATGCTTCGCCGCCTCCTGCTTTAATAGATGCCGCTATGCCCGGAACGCTTGGCGATCATGTTAGCGCCGAATATCAGCGAGAGTCCGATTATGTTCTTGAACAGTCCGACCGCTACGCCGAACGACAGCTGACCGCGCAGTATGCCTTGGTTGAATGCGTAGGTGTCAAACACCTCCGCCACGGACATCACCAGCGGATTCTGCATCAGCAGCATCTGCTCGAAACCTACGTCCGCCATATGGCCGATGCGGATGATCAGCAGCGTCACAATGGTTGGGCGTATGCTGGTAAGGGTGATGTGCCATATTTGCCTAAGGCGCGACGCGCCGTCCATCACCGCGGCCTCGTACAGCTGGGGATCGACGCCTGACAGCGCGGCAAGGAATATGATGGTACCCCAGCCCGTATCACGCCATATGCTTTGGGTAACTACTATCCAGTAGAACAACTTGGGGTTGGACAGGAACGTTATCTGCTCCCGGCCCATCGAGAAGAGTATCTTGTTGATAACGCCTACGTCCGTGGACAGCAGAAAGTACGTCAGGCTCACCACCACAACCCACGACAGGAAGTGGGGGAGATATACGATCGACTGATTAATCCGCTTGAACCCTTCGCCGCGCACCTCGTTGAGCATCACCGACAGCAGTATCGGCAGCGGAAAGAAGAAAGCCAGGCTAATGAAGTTGATCACCAGCGTGTTGCGCACCATCAGCGGGAACACGCGCGCCGTCACCAGTTCCTTAAAAAACTTAAGGCCCACCCACGGGCTGTTCCATACGCCCGCGTACGGCGAATACTTCTGGAACGCCAGCACGATACCCCACATGGGCGCTATCTTGAATACCAAATAATATAGAATCCCCGGCGTGGCGAGCAGGTACACGTATCGATACCGATACAGGCGCTTGCCAAACCTCGCTTTAGAAGGAGGGGTATTGCGGGAGAGGGCGTTGGTCTGCGACATGCGGATCACCTCGTCATGCGGCGTTTAGGTATTGCGGGTTGTGTGCAGGATGTATGGCTATTGAGTCCGTCGCCGCCGCGATGGTTTTATCCGCCGTGTTCCCGTCGGTACTGCCCGGGCGTCATGCCCGTAACCTTCAGGAATATGCGACTCATGCTGCGCTCCGACAACCCCATCTCCATGGCGATGTCGGCAATCCTGCGTTCCGTGTTCAATAGCAGTCCCTTGATTTCCTCTACCTTACAGCTGTGCACGTACTCAATGAACGTCATACCCGTCTCGCCTCGGAAGATGGTGGAGATGTATGTCGGGTTCATGCGCAGCATGTCCGCGTAGTTGGTCAGGCTGTGATCCATCCGGATATTCTCTCGGATGTGGAGGCAGATGCGGTTTACCGCCTGCTTGGGGCTGGATCCGTTGCGTGCCGAAACGAACGCCTCATACCGCGCGATAGGCGAGGACAGAAACCATTCGCGTATCTCTGAGGGCGCGCGCAGTTTATGCAGCTGGGCGAACATCCCGTTCCCTCCGCCAGCCTCGAGAAAGTCCGACAGGCGGCATCCCATGCCAACGAACGACTGGGCCATGGACGCGAGCAGCATATGATTCGCCTCTATCAGAAAATCCAGCGATCGCGCGTTCTTGGCGGCTTGCTGAAATTCATCCAGCGCCTGCGCGGCTCCCGTCGTATCGCTGTGTTCCAGCGCCTCGATCATCCTCCGCTCCTGCTGAAGCGGATAGAGCATACCGGCGTTTTCCCGAACGCGGGCGCTGACCCGTTCGATACAAAATACCCCGGGCGTCTCGTCAAGCGCGTGCGCCGCAAGAGCCTCTAACGCCTCCAGATATGAAACGCGAGCGTCGCGCAGATGCGCGTACACCCTTCCAACGCCAATGGAGACCTGTACCGCCAGGTATTGCGCTATCCGCTCATACGCGAGTTGGGCGAATTCCTCGGCGTTGCGCAGGATATAGTCGTCGCCGCGTTCAGTTTGGAACTGAAGTATCACGACCACGCCCTGTTCCTCCATGTTCAGCGCGTACCCGATGAAGTGACTCGCGTGCTGCGTCAGTTCGACCGCGATGTTATGCGCCGCGAACATCACCAGCGTCCGGTCGTTCTTCGTGAAATGGGACTGCTCGCTGGGACGTTTCGCGGAGATAACCATCACTACGGCGTTGCCGTCCATCCGCAGTGGTGAAGCGTCCGCCTCATTGGCGGCGGGATGGACGGTGTCGTCCTTAAGCAGCCTAGCGAAGAAGACGTCCTTCACCGTGGGCTCCATCCGCTCGATCCGCCGTGCCAGCGCGCCCGCCTTTTTATCCAGCGCCTCCCAGCATGATTGGATATACGCGAACTCGTCGCTAGCGGGACTGGCTAATTCGCTGGTATCCTTCTGCAATCCCAGGCGCACGAGGTTGTGTATCGGACCATACTCGTAGCGAGAGGATAAATAGATCATCAGCACGCCCAGCAGCAAGGCAACCGCCACCAAAGACGCGATCATCTGGCTCACCTGCCTGATAGATCCGTCGATCGATTCGGCAGGCAGCAACGAGACAAATACGAATCCGTGTTCTGACCGCGAATGCAGCGCCCATGTCGCCTGTCCTGCTATCTGGGTACGGAAGCCGCCGTCCTCGTCCGCTTGCAAGAGGCGCGGGGTGATCGCCTCGAGATCCAACGCCTCCGCCTTATCCATCGAACCGATCAGCAGTTCGCCCTGCGGACTGTACACCAGCAGTGAGGAGAGCACACCGTCTGATTGTCTCAGCTCATCCGAGAACACGTCGCCGCGCATCACATAGATCAACAGTCCCGCCGCCGAGTTCGCCTTGAGCACGGGCAGCCGCCGCACAAAGGCGATGCTGTCTACGCCGGAGGGAAGGGTCCATCGCGTCCACTGCGCGTTGCTTAGACTGCTTTCGGCGGCGTAGATCGCGTCTATCTGCTTGTAGCGCACGGGCAGCGTATACGCGTCGTTGATGGACAGCAGCATCGCATGCCGCGCGTTGTAGAAGATAACGTCGTACAGCAGAGGGTTAAGGTAGCTCTGCTGGGTGAATTGATCCAGCACCTTCATGTGTTCCCAGTAATGCTCGGCGTATCCGGGGGTATCAAACGAATCGTCGATCAACGGATCGTACGCGAGCCTTAGGGACGCCACTTCTACGCCGTTGAACCGACCGTCCATATTGCTCTGTATAAGCCGCAGGTTCGCGGCGTACATAGCCATCATGCTCTCGCGGCGCTCTTGAGTCGCGCCCCGATAGTATGCCGCGCCGATAACGATAGCGGGGATGCACATGCACAAACAGCCCGCCAGCATCAGACGATAGAAAAACCGACTGAAAACGCGTTTAGGTTTTCGATGGATCGAAGCGTCCTCCCAACCTCGTTTTCGCACCGCGCCTGTCCTCCGCGTGTCGTACTGATAAAGACGCGGGGCAATCCGGAATGACTGCCCCGCACCGCAGCAGTTATTTCCCTATGAACGTTTCGTACGCCTGTGCAAATTCTTGGAATGCCTGCTTGATATCCGGGTCGCTGCGCAGTGCCTCCACATAAGTATGGTATTCGTCCAACGATATCACGCCGTTAACCGCCTTGACCGTCATCTCCTGCCACTCGCTGTCATACTTGGACCATACTTCCAGCCACGTCTCGGAGACGATACCCGCGAACGGATCTTTCTCACCCACCTGCGCGTATATGGCGACTTCTTCCTTCTTCGCGTCGTTGTACGCCTTGGGCGCCTGCATGGTCACGGTCTTGATCCACGGGTCTGATATAAGCGCTGCGGGCTGCTGGCAGGTCGCGGTGACCTCCGCCACACCCAGTTCCGTTAGCTGCGGCTGCCCGTCCACTACGGTGTGATGGACGCCCTCAATACCGTTGTATACGTGGAAATTCAGCTCTTCGGTGGCGGTCGCTTCATAATAGCGCAGGATGCGCTCGACCTTTGCCTCCGGCACCCTGCGGCTGATAACGCCCATGCCGATGTAGCCGGATTGCAGCCACGCGGCGTAACCGCCCGGTCCCTTCAGCGGCGGCAGCGAGATCACCTCGGCGTCAGGCTGCACCTTCTGGATCTGGGTCTGGAAGGGATAGTCGCGCCATATGTTGCGCTCATAGGAGGCGGCCATGCCTGTGGTAAACAGTTCCTCCGCTTGGGTATTCTTCATGACCGACCATTCCTTGGCGATCAAACCCTCGGCGTACAGACCGTTCATCCACCCAATCAGATCCTCATACTGCGGCGTAAGGTTCTTGTAGATCATGCCGCCCTCGTCGTCATAGGTGGGTTGGAACCCGCCGAACGCGACGAGGAACGCCGTATCAATGGTCGCGAAGCCGTGTTGGATGAAGCCCAGCGTGTCCTTCTGACCATTGCCGTCCGGATCGCCGTTTACGATGGCCTTCAGCGCTTCCTTATATTCGTCCATCGTCGTGGGCACGGGGATGCCCAGCTTGTCCAGCCAGTCTTTGCGCAGCTTGATGGATGGGTCGATCATCGCGCGCATACTGGGAATGCCGTAGATCTTGCCGTCCACTTTGGCGTAGTCGAACACGCCTGTTTCGTAATTCGCACCAAGGTTGGGATACTGGGAGAAATCGCCCAGGAAGGGCGTCAGATCCCAGAACGCGCCCTCGCGGATGGCGTTGCCGATATTGACTGCGTTCACGTTGATGCCCGTGACCACCTCAGGGAAGTCGGCGGCGGCGAGCATCAGATCCAGCTTGGTACTGAACTCGCCCGTTGGGATAAACTGGATGTTGAGCTTGGAGTTGGTGAGGCGCTGGAATTCCGTCCAGAAGGGGCCGTTCATATCGGGCACTTCGCTGTACGACATGCACAGCATGGAAATCTCCACCGGCGATTCCTGTTCCTCCGCAATCGCCACCACGCTGAAACACTGCGAGATCATCAGCGCAGCCAGCAGTACGGTCAATAGTCTACGAGACTGCATTTGCGTTCCTCCTTGTTTTAGTAAGGTTGGGTAATTTCACGCGCCCTTGCTATACTCCGCCCCCATGATTTACTTTGCCGCTATTCGCTTCGCGGCGATCGTCCCGTTAACTGACCTTCGGGCAGGGGAGTGGTATGCGTCATCTTGAGCTTTCGTACAACAATCATGGCATGGCGCATGGCGGCAGTCAACAGACAATTCTTCTGGTTTCAGCAAAATAGGTAAAAATGAATGCGAATCTTTGGAGAACGCCGCAACCACGCCAAGCTCATCGGCGACCGACGGCGTCATAAGCAGCGTGATTGCCTCGAGGCGTAGCGCAGCCAGCCTGCGCCAAACGCATTGAACGAATGATACCCAGACGCTTTATCATATAAACAGCCTCCATACCTTTGGAAGTACGCTGGATCATACACAGGTGCTTCGTCATATCGATGGTGAGTTGGTGGTCAGTCCTCGGTTTACCTGGCAGACCGTCAGACCTATCAGACATTTTTGTCCAATAGTCTTTTCCTTCACTGAACCCATACTCGACCATGCGTTCGAACCATTTGGTGTATTGGGTTTCAATCCCGAGGCGTTCATGCAGATCTCTTCC
>JAISBH010000021.1 GCA_031266295.1 Oscillospiraceae bacterium
ACCATCGTTTGCGCACAATTCATCGGTTTCGGCCAACCGGTTGTGCTCCGATAGTCTATCTCGTAACGTAACCGACAACCCTCATCGCCCCCCTAGGGGGAGATGCCGCCGCAGCGGCAGAGGGGGCGGTTCCCTGACGACAAGAAGTTGTTGAGCTTCATTAAACTGTCAGATTCATGCCATAGTGCGTACACAATTGTATGGTAGAATGAGACCGATAGTCCCTCCGGCTTCGCGCCGGACTATCCCATAATCAAGGAGTGTGAACGCCTTTGCGGATATTGCTCCGGCACCTGAAACCGTTCTGGCCGATCGTTTTGATCGTGCTTGCCTTGCTCGCCACGCAGGCCATGCTTGAGCTTGCTCTGCCCGCATACACGTCCGACATCGTAGACGTGGGTATATCCCAAAGCGGGATCACCAGCCCCGTCCCCGACGTCATACGTCAAAGCACGCTCGACGACCTCGCGATACTCATGACCCCTGCCGAGGCCGAGACCGTTCTCGACGCGTACGAACCGTACGGGGATCATCCCTACTCGACCGACGAACCGCTGCTCCGGCTGAAGCCTGATGCGAACGTCGGCTTGATTGAACAACCCCTCTCGTCGGCTATGGCCATCGGCGCTATGTCAACCTCGCTTGCCGGCGGTCTCACCGGAAGCGCGAATGGTGAAAGCGTGGGTGATGAATCCGCGCCGCAAACCAATCCTTTCGCGATGCTTCGCGCCATGCCGCAGTTGCTGCGTTCCGCGATGCTCAACCAAATCCGGCAACGATTGTCGGTTGTACCGGAGTCGCAGATCAGCCAGATCGGGATAACGGCGGTCAAGGCCGAGTACGACGCGATTGGCGTACCCAGCAAGCAGACCGGTTATATCGCGTATGCGGGGCTAAAGATGCTCGCGATCGCGCTGCTCAGCGCGGCCGCCTCTATCAGCGTCGGTTTTTTCTCCAGCCGAATTGCCGCCGGACTGGGCAAGACCCTGCGCAAACAGACGTTCGAGCGCGTCGTTTCCTACGGCAATCAGGAAATCGGCAGGTTTTCCACCGCGTCGCTGATAACGCGATGTACCAACGACATCCAGCAAATACAGCAAATGGTTGTTATGCTGCTACGCGTGATGGTATTCAGCCCGATAATGGCCATAGGCGGCGTGCTCAAGGCGCTAGGCACGAATATGTCGATGGCGTGGGTTATCGCGGTCGGCGTTTTCGCCGTGCTGACGCTGGTCGGCACGCTGATGATCATCGCGATGCCCAAGTTCACCATTATGCAGAAGCTCGTCGACCGAATCAACCTGGTTATGCGCGAACTGCTGACCGGTATGCAGGTTATACGCGCGTTCAGCACACAGAAGCGCGAGCAGGAACGCTTCGAGGAAGCGAACAATAAGCTGACCCGCAACGCCCTGTTCGTCAACCGCGCTATGTCCAGCATGTTCCCGATGATGTCGCTACTGATGAGCGGCACAATGATGCTGATAATCTGGGCTGGCGCGCACTCGATTGACGCGGGCGCGATGCAGATCGGCGAGATGATGGCGTTCATGCAGTACGCGATGCAGATCATCATGTCGTTCCTGATGCTGTCGATGCTCTCGGTTATGCTGCCTCGCGCGCTGGTATCGCTCGGGCGCATCCAGGAGGTGCTCGACGTTCATCCCACGCTGCGCGATCCCGACCAGCCCAAACACTTCCCCGAAACGCCCGCGCTGCCCAAGGGCACGATACGGTTCGAGGACGCAGGTTTCCAATACCCCGGCAGCGAGATACCGGTGTTATCGGACATATCGTTTGAAGCGAAGCCGGGTACGACCACCGCCTTCATTGGATCGACTGGCAGCGGCAAGACCACGCTGATCAACCTAGTGCCGCGTTTCTTCGACGTAACGTCGGGGCGGATAACGATTGACGGCGTGGACGTGCGCGATGTGACACAGCGTGAACTCCGCGCGCGGATAGGGTTTGTACCGCAGAAGGCGCTGCTGTTCTCCGGCGATATAGAAAGCAACATCAAGTACGGCGGGCGCGACGTATCCGACGCCGACATGATCGAGGCCGCGAAGATCGCCCAGGCAGAGGATTTCATTGAAGAGAATTCCGCCAAGTACAACGGCGAAATCACCCAGGGCGGCGACAACGTCTCCGGCGGCCAGCGCCAGCGTCTGGCGATAGCGCGCGCTCTGGCCGGTAGGCCCGACATCCTTGTGTTCGACGATAGTTTCTCCGCGTTGGATTTCCGCACGGACGCCCGTCTTCGCGCCGCGCTGAAGGAGAAAACGGCCGGAGCGACCGTGCTGATAGTCGCGCAGCGAGTATCCACGATCATGGGCGCGGATCAGATAATCGTGCTGGACAAAGGCCGGATTGTCGGACGCGGCACTCACCGCGAGCTGCTTAAGACCTGCCCGGTGTACCAGGATATCGCGCAGACGCAGTTATCTCAGAAGGAACTGGAGCTATCCCCGCCTCCGACGGATGATCGCGGTCCCGGTTTCTCAATGGATCTAGGCATGGGTCTGGGGCTAGGAAAGGGGGCGGCGGTATGAGCCAGGAGAACAACGCGAGATCCATCAGGCCTGCGCGCCGGCCAATGGGCGGCCCCGGTTCAGGCCCCCCTGGTATGCACATGACCGAGAAACCCAAGGATTTCAAAGGTACGTTCCGCAAGATATTCCAAATGATGCTGGTATATCGCGCGCGTCTGGCGCTGGTGGTGGCGTTCGCGGTGGGCGGCGCGGCGTTCGCGATCATCGTGCCTAAGATAATGGGCAACGCAACTACCGAGATATTCAACGGGCTTACGAGCAAGCTCACCGGCGGCGGCGAGGGCGGCATCGACTTCGGCAAGGTAGGAAGCATCCTCATCAACGCGCTGGTTCTGTATGGTTTCAGCGCACTGCTGCAGTACCTCCAGGGCTGGATCATGAGCGGGCTGACGCAGGCGACCGCGTTCAGGCTGCGCAAGAACCTCTCCGACAAACTGCACCGCCTGCCGATGAGATTCTTCGACAAGTATACCAACGGCGAGATCCTCTCGCGCGTCACGAACGACGTGGATACACTCGCCATGAACATGAACCAGGTCATGACCCAGTTCATCACGTCCGTGACGACCATACTGGGCACACTATACATGATGCTTTCCATCAACGGCTGGATGACGCTGGTCGCGATGGTGACGCTGCCGCTGACCATGTTCGGCGCGATGGGCATTATGAAACGCTCTCAGAAATACTTCCAGCAGCAGCAGGAGTATCTGGGTCACGTGAACGGCCAGGTCGAAGAGGTATTCGGCGGGCATCAGATAGTCAAGGCGTTCAACGCGGAGAACGAGGTCGTCGCGAAATTCGATAAAGATAACGACCAGCTGGCCGAGAGCGCGCGCAAGAGCCAGTTCCTATCAGGGCTGATGATGCCTATCGCGATGATGATAGGCAATCTGGGTTACGTGCTAGTGTCGATATTCGGCGGGATACTGGCAGCGCGAGGCGTGATCGCGGTGGGCGATATTCAGGCGTTCGTGCAGTATGTCCGCCAGTTCAACCAGCCGATTACTCAAGTGGCACAGGCGTTCAACATGATCCAGGCGATGCTGGCCGCCGCCGAGCGTGTGTTCGACCTGCTTGATGAGCCGGAGGAGAATCAAACCGTCGAAAACCCCGTTTCGATCGAGGGGCTGCAGGGCGAGGTCGCGTTCGACCATATCCGGTTTGGATACACGCCTGAGAAGACGGTCATCAGCGACTTCTCGGCTGATATAAAACCGGGTATGCGCGTAGCAGTGGTCGGGCCGACCGGTGCGGGCAAGACCACCATAGTTAAGCTGCTGATGCGGTTTTACGATGTGGATAAGGGGGCGATACGCGTTGACGGGCACGATCTGCGCGCATTCAACCGCACGGAACTGCGCGATCTGTTCGGCATGGTGCTGCAGGATACGTGGCTGTTTTCCGGCACGATCATGGAGAATATCCGATACGGCAAGCTGACTGCCTCGGATGATGAAGTAATACAGGCCGCGACGGTCGCCGACGTAGATCACTTCGTGCGCACGCTGCCCGAAGGTTACTCAATGGAGTTGAATGAGGAATCCTCAAACATCTCACAAGGGCAAAAGCAGCTGCTCACGATCGCACGCGCCTTGCTGGCGAACCCAAAGATACTGATACTTGATGAAGCGACTAGTTCAGTAGATACGCGCACCGAGATGCGCATCCAGAACGCGATGCACCGATTGACGCAAGGTCGCACGAGTTTCATTATAGCGCACAGGTTGTCGACGATACGCAACGCTGACTTGATACTTGTTATGCGTGACGGGGATATTGTGGAGCAGGGTACTCACGAGGGACTATTGGAGCGGAAGGGGTTTTACTCGGAGTTGTATCAGAGCCAGTTTGCGAGGTAAGGGGGGAAGCCCCCTCTGTCGCTGCGGCGACGCGGCGCATCCGCGCCTTCGGGAAGGGGACTCACGTCCCCCTCCCGACCTCCCCCGAGAGGAACCCCCTCTGTCGCTGCGGCGACATCTCCCCCTAGGGGGGCGATGAGGGTTGTCGGTTACGATGTGGTTCGCAAGCAGCGGGGAACCGATTACGCTACGAGGTAGACTATCCAGGTGAAACCGGCTGGCTGTAACCGGTAGAATGTGTATCACGATGGTCCAGGCGAAGCCTGGTCAGGTTTCGAAAGGGCGGATAGCGCGGCGCATCCGCGCCTTCGGGAAGGGGATTGCGATCCCCCTCCCAACCTCCCCCGGGGCTTGGAACGGGAGAACGGTGGAACGGGTTGCGTTCCGGAACAGACTATCCAGGGACAACAGGCAGCCCGAAGCCGGTAGATTGTGTATCAAGATGGTCCAGGCGAAGCCTGGTCA
>JAISBH010000063.1 GCA_031266295.1 Oscillospiraceae bacterium
CCCATAGAAACCTGGCTCGCCGCGATATGTGAGACCCGGATTCTCCCTCGGCTCGTCAACGCGGATGTAGGGCACGGGCACGCCGAACAGTTCTGCCCATTCCCTCGCCGCCTTCTCAATGTCGTCGACCACTATCGCAACCTGAATAAATCCGTCGAATCCGATAGGGTTATCCATACGCTCGCTCCTTCTTAGCCTACCCTTAATCTATTCTTAACCTATCTTCTTAATCAACCTTTAACCGAACCTAACACCAAGCCCGTAGTGAAATACTTTTGCAGGAACGGGTATACCAGCAGTATCGGTATCATACCCAGGAACAGCTGCGCCGCGTTCGTGGTGCGCGCGTTTACCGTGTTAACGAACCGCTGCAGCGAGTCGCTCATGTTCGTCGCGTTTCGGAAGAACGCCTCCGGGTTTATGACCACCGTGCGCAGGTAACTCTGCAGCGGGTACGACTCGATCTTGTTCATATAGATCATGCCGTCATACCAGCTGTTCCAGTGATTGACCAATGAGAACAGCGCGACCGTCGCGATGGTTGGCGTGGATACGGGCAGCACGAGCGACCACAGCGTGCGCATGTGACCCGCGCCGTCTATATACGCCGCTTCCATCAACTCCTGAGGCAGACCGCGTATGTAATTCATTACAACCAACATGCTGAATACGGGGAGCGCGCCAGGCAGCACAAGCGACCATAGACTGTTGATCAGGTGGGTGTAGCGCACGACCAAGTACATCGGGATCATGCCGGCCTGGAACAATATCGTTATAACGAAAAACCACGAGAACCACTGGCGCGCGCGGAACTCCGTCTTCGACTTGGACAGCGGGTACGCGGTAAGGATGATCAGCGCCAGATTGACGGCGACGCCCAGCGCGGTACGCTTAACCGATATCCACAGCGCGGTGGAGAACGCGTTGCTGTGCAGGATAAACTTGTACGCGTCCACGTTGAAACCCTTCGGCCAGAACGCCACCTCTCGCGCGACTACGGCGATCTTGTTTGAGAACGATATCGCCAGTAGGTTCACGAACGGCAGCAGGCACAGCAGCGACGCGGCGATGAGTATCACATGGTTAGCGATGAGAAATGTCTTCCTCGAGGCTGAAACTTTCTTTGCCATTGCGCCGCCCTCCTTGATACTAATAGATTCGGTATCCCGCGACGCGATCCGCGAGAAAGTAACTGACGACTATGAACACGAATGAAACGATCGATTTGAACAGGCCAGCCGCAGTTGACAGCGCGAACTGGGCGTTCTGGATGCCCAGGCGGTACACGAACGTGTCCAGTATATCTCCGGTTGTATAAACTGCGGGGCTGTAGGTATTGTATATCTGGTCGAAGCCGCCGTTGAGCACGTTCGCCATGCTCAGGACGGTCATCAGTACGATCGTGGTCATGATGCCGGGCAGCGTGATCGCGAGCGTCTGCCGCCAGCGTCCCGCGCCGTCTATCTCCGCCGACTCATACAGCGACGGATCGATGCCGGTCAAGGCGGCAAGATATATGACCGAGCCAAAGCCGAAACTCTTCCATACCTCGGTGACGATCATCGTGATTGGATAGGCGGTCTTGTCGCCCAGGAAGAACACCGGACCGACGCCCAGCTTGCCCAAAGCCTGGTTAACGATCCCGTTTGACGGCGAAAGGATATCAACGAACAGTCCGGCCAGTATTACCCACGACAGGAAGTTGGGTATATAGACGATGGTTTGGTAAGTCCGTTTCAGCCTGCTGGACGCCACTTCGTTCAGCAGCAACGCGAATAGGACAGGCACGATTATGCCGCCGATCATCTTGCCCATGGAGATCAGTACGGTGTTGCGTATCACGCCGAATATATCGGGCATCGTGAACAAGTTGCGGAAGTTCCGCAATCCGATCCATTCCGAGCCGAACAGGCCTTTTGTGGGCACAAACTTCTGGAACGCAATGACCAGGCCCGCCATGGATCCATAACTGTATATCGCGACAAGCGTCACAGCCGGGATCAGCATCACATACAGCGGAAGCTCGCGCTTTAGCTTATCATGCCGCTTGGCCGGATTAACGTTCGCCCGCATGGTCATAGTGGTGACACTCCTCTCTGTCGCCTCCGGGGAAAGAGGGTTGGGCAAAGCTATAAGGCTCAAATTCTACTCATTTATGGCTTCTATGCCTTGTTCCTTCAGCCTCTTAAGGTTATGAAGCATATTTTGCAAATCATCCTGCGGGTGTCCTTGCCAGTCGTCTACTTCACCGACTATCTTTACAGGCTCGCGTGTGCGATACGACAGCGTGGGGTTGCCGGGGAACTTTTTGTCCGTAAGATTCGGGTCGTCTTCATATGTTCCCGTCGGTTCGACGACATATATCCTTCCCCTCCCTTCGCCTTTTGCCAACTCCGCTCCCCAAATAGCGGCGTCCAAAGTAGCTGAAAAGTAAACAAAATTAGCGCGCTTGCCTTGCCCGTAGTTTGAGCTGTAACCCGGTATAAGCAACGCGCCTGCCTTTATATCAGCTTTCGTTCCATGATAGAATGTATTGCCCATTCCGAAACCACCTTTATGGCTTCATTCTCGCTTGCGACGTTATTCAGAGGTTAACCGTTTTCTTGCGCGTTAATCTGTGGATGGAATAGCGAACCGTGGCGTCGGCGAGGTATCCGGAGCAGCGTACCGTGGCGTCGGCGAGGTATCAATGGTGACGTGGGGTTTGCCTTGCGCGGCGTAAGTCTCGGCTGTCCACTGCGGTGGGACGCTGTCCGATCATCGGATCGGAGACGCTTCAAGTTTGTAGCGCCCCGCCACTATGGCGTAACATGACGGCTGCCCTATAGCATTTTCACTGGCGGGGCGCGGGAGTGAGGGCTTCGATTTCACCGATGATGATAACTGACACGATGCGTTGGGGAACGCCCCCCTTCCCCCCGATGGGGGGTACGACGGGGGTTTCGGGACTCTGTCCCGGACCCTGCAAGGGGCTATCCGCCCCCTTGACCCCTGACCAGGCTTCGCCTGGACCATCCTGATACACATTCTACCGATTACGGCCAACCGGTTTCACCTGGCGAGTCTATCTCGTGGCGCAACCCGTTCCCCGTTACTTGCGAACTGCATCGTAACCGACAATCCTCATCGCCCCCCGTAGGGGCGATACCGCCGGGAGAACCCCCTCTGTCGCTGCGCACCCTTATTCCGCCGGATATAACTTATCTAACTCATCCAGGCACTGCTGCCCGCCCGCGCTTAGATAATCCTTCACCCATTGCTCAAAGTACTCGACCGGACGATCACCCCTGATAATATCCGTGAACGCCGTCTCCATCATGCTCTCCCAAATCGAGGAGTTCTGTATGTAGATCTCCGGACGCTCTGTTGACATTATGCTGTCCACATACGCCTCGTCTGGACGATACTTCTCCAGCGCAATCACGCACGAACCCTGCCTGTCAGCACTCTCGCGATACATCTGCCCCCACGCCCCATACCCGGACGTGGTGATGTTCGTCCCATCCTGGAACCCAATAATCTGATCATACAGCGGCTTCACCGATCCCGCTAGACCATCCTTCGATCCGGCTGCAAACGCCTCCGCCAATTCCTGGGTGTGCAGCTCTGTCGGAATGCCCACATAAATCGGACTCAACCTATACTGCTCGTTATCCCAGTAGTAATAGTAATCTTCCTCGTCGGGCACCTGCACGCATACTTCCTCATACAGATTCAGTATCTTGATTATCGCCTCGGGGTTCTTGCAGTTGGCGTTGATCATAAACACGTCAACCGACTTGTTGCTCTGTTCGCCAACCTTGTACTCCACGCCCTCAGCCACTGGCACCGCGTAAGGCCGCGTGATCGTGCCGTCCGCCGTAAACGTATAGTTGAATGGATGCCATGTTCCCCAGTTGCTGTGGAACATCATGCCATACTTGCCGTTGGTGACGTCCGGTTCCATCGTCGCGGTGTCCTTCACGATGAATTCCGGATCAATGACGCCTTCAACATACAGATCGTGCAGCAGCGACAACGTCTGCTTCATGCCGTCCTGTATAATCGGGGTGGTCATCTTTCCATCCTCATCACGGTAAAAGAACTCGACGCCGTTGTTGTACGACGGCACGCCCAACCCGGCCAGTATGCCGTTCGCGTTGCCGAAGTTATTGGTGAGTATATTCTTATCCAGCGCCAGCCCGAACGTATCGTTCGCGCCGTTTCCGTCCGGATCGTCTGTGGTGAACCGCTTGGCCAGCGCGATGAACTCATCCATCGTCTTGGGTGCGGTCTCGCCAAGGTTTTCCAGCCAATCGTCGCGTATCCACAGGAACGGCGCTTGATGGAAATTGTCGTTCATGTACGGGAAGCCGTACAGCCGCCCGTCGAACGACGCGCCTTCGAAGCAGTCCGGGAAGCGCGTCTGATAGCTTAGCACATCCGCCGACGCGTATTCAGCGAACAGCTCCGTGATATCCATCAGATAACCGGCTTCATACGCCTGCTGGATGAAGCTGCGATCCGCCCAGCGGAACACGTCCGGCAGATCACCGGATGCGAGCAGCGCGTTCAACTTGTCGCGGTACGCGTCGGTGGTGATATCCGCAGAGAACGCGACCTCTAGGTCTATATTCAGCTTGTCCTTGATCAGCTTAGACCATCGGTTGTTGTCATAGTTGTCGTCATCGAAAAACTGCTGCACCTGTGAAGCTTGAACGCCCCAAGTGATCTTGACGGGCGTCTCGTAGGGATCGGTCGCCTTATCCGCAAATCCAGCGAACGGCGCGCACATCGTGACGATCATCGCGAACGCCAGCAGCGCAAGTCCTATGCGTGTACGTGTCATACGGATTTCCTCCTTGTTTTATTCGTTTTGACCATTCGTTCCTTAGTTTGATATATGAATTATACAACTAATAAACGATATTCACTACTCAATCATTGCGCGAAACCTATCAGTTATTGCGGCGTTTCAGCGCTATACTCCGCACCGCTTTGAATTTTAAGTCGAGTTAAGGAGGCTTCCTTACCGCCCTTTGACGCGACGCGTCGGCGCGAGCGGCCAAAAGACACGCGAATCCGGGAATTTCTTAGCTGTTCGGAGCGCCATTGACCACGGCTGTCGAATCTGCGGACTCGTGCAGGTTGACATACATCCGGCGGTATTCAGAGGGCGTGCAACCATTGCGCTGCTTGAATATCCGGTTGAATGTGCTGAGCGACCCAAAGCCCGAAAGCATCGCCACGTCGGTCATGCAGCTATCCTTTTCGGCAAGCAGCTGCACGGCCTTCCTCATCCGCGCCTCGGTGACGAACGATAGGAACGATGTGTTGGTGCAGCTCTTGAACAACCTTGAGAAGTAGAACTTGCTGTATCCCATATTGGCGGACAGAGCCTCAAGCGTCAGCGGTTGAGCGCAGTTTTTGATGATATACGCGCACGCTTCCGCTATCACGCGGGTGTTCTCGTCGTTAGGGACGACGCCGCTGTCGCTGCGCGTGTTGTTCATGATGTACTCGCCCATCAGCGCGAACAGGTCGAGCAGCCTCGCGTATATACGTGCCTCGGCGAACGGCCTGCCCGAATGATGAGTTGACTGGATATCGAACATCACTGACAGCATCTTTCCCGTCAACTCGGGTTCGTCGCCGCCGCGCAGCACTGGACAGCTGGGAAACAGCCCCCACGTTCTGCGGAAGTCATGCAGCGTGGTCAGCAGCGCTTGCGGAAACTGCAGCACCAGCGACGGCCTGTGATCGC
>JAISBH010000118.1 GCA_031266295.1 Oscillospiraceae bacterium
ATCCGTCATAAGCACGATATCGGCGATTTCAATCGCGGCGTCGGAACCCGCTCGGCCCATCGATACGCCAAGATCAGCGCGCGCCAGAGCTGGGGCGTCGTTGACGCCGTCGCCGACGAACACTACCGCGCCGCTGGTTTGTTTACACGCCATGATGGCTTCAATCACGTCCTGCTTTTCATTCGGAAGCAGCTGCGAATAAACGGCGTCCAGTTCCAGTTCGGAAGCGATTCGTTCGGCGGCGGGTTTGTTGTCGCCGGTGAGCATCACAACGTTGCGCACGCCTTGCCGTTTCAATCCCCGGATGGCGTCGACGGCGTCGCGCCTTATGCCTTCGCGCTGGCCGCCATGCGTCAGCGTGCCTGTCTTGTCAAACGCCACGGTGTCAACATCGCACAGCGTGTCCAGGCAGGACGCGCCCTTGATCAGCACGCCTATGCGCGACGCCGCGCCGATAGCGGCAAAGGTTGAGAGCGGGATGGAAAGCACCAGCGCGCATGGGCAGGATACGACCAGCAGGATCAGCGCGCGGTGAAGCCATTCCGCGAACGCTCCGCCGAATAACAGAGGCGGCAATCCCGCGACAAGCACAGCGGCGGCAACAACGGCGGGGGTATACACACGCGCGAAACGGGTGATGAATCGCTCCATGTTCGTTTTGCGGGCAGCCGCGCCTTCAGCCAGCGCTACGATGCGACTTGCGGCGGATTCGTTGTATGGTTTTGTAACGCGCAGTTGGATTGTGCCGCCCATAACTATTGAACCGGATAGCGTCTCCGTTCCGGTTTCGGCGGCGCGGGGGAGCGACTCGCCGGTCAGCGCGGCGGTATTGAGCATACACGAACCTTCAGTGACGACGCCGTCCAGCGGCACACGTTCCCCTGGCCGCACCAAGATCGCGCTGCCTTGAGCGATGGACGAGGGGTGTACTGATCGGATGATCCCATCCTGGATGAGGTTAGCGGTATCCGGGCGGATATCCAACAGCGCATTGATGGATTTGCGCGACTTGCTCACCGCGTGCTGCTGAAAGACGCCGCCGACTTGATAGAGCAGCATGATCATGGCGCCCTCCGGATACTCGCCGATGGCGAACGCCCCCAGGCTCGCGACGCTCATCAGGAATGTTTCATCCAGCCAGCGCCCGCGCCGCAGATTGTTCAATGAATTCCATAGAACATCAGCGCCAAGCAGGAGGTATGCCGCCGCGAACAGCAGGATATTCACGGTCATGTTCACAGTAACGGTCGCGTGAACGGCAAACGCCGCCGCAAAGAGTACGCCGCCGGATATATGCGCTATCGACAGCAGCGAGGATGGCGGACGCTCTTCATGCAGCGCGCAGCCGCAGCCCTTTTCATGCGTATCGGCCGCTTCGCCGGTATGGGCATGTCCGCACGAGCAGGTATGCGAGATATGCGCGCCCTGATGCCCGCGCATCCGCTCCATGCTGTGATCATGCCCGCATGAACAGATATGCTCGTTCTCATGTGAATGGTTATGGTTATGACTATGCGCGTTTTTGCCTGCGGCGTGAATTATCGATTCCATCATATTCCTCCTGTTTTGCGGGTTGAACCCATGTTTTCCGTTACAGGCCATTGCTTGTCCGGCATGGTGCCGATACTATCATGGGATTTGCGCTTTTACAATAGATTTTGACGCATCTTTAAGTTTCTTAAAGGCCAGTCGTCCGAATTACACGGAAAACAAGAATTATTAGCCAATTCTAAAAAAAGATAAAGATTCGTGATTCACCGCGACAATCCGGCCTTCTTATGATACAATACGTATATGGAGAAGAATACGGAAATACTCATTGTGGATGACGATCCAGATATTCGGGCGATTCTACGCCTCATGCTGGAAGGCAGCGATTACAGTGTCCGCGAAGCGTCCAGAGGTTCAGAGGCCTTGGAGCGCATCGATAATTCTGTTAAGCTAATCATACTAGACGTCATGATGCCGGGGGAAGACGGCACGGACGTGTGCCGAGAGATACGCCGCCGCGGCATCTGCGTGCCGGTGTTGTTCCTTACCGCCAAATCACGGGAGACGGACAAGGTAGTGGGTCTGCGCGCGGGAGGCGACGACTATCTGACCAAACCATTCTCATCGGCGGAACTGGAAGCCAGGGTGGACGCGCTGCTGCGGCGGTATCAGGTATATCAAGGCGCTGACGGCACAGAGCACAGGTCCACGCGGCAAGGGATAACGATCGATTTCACGGCCTGCGAGGTAACGCGCGAGGGCCAGCGGATTCCATTGACGGATCTGGAGTACAAGCTCTTCGCGTATCTCATGGCGCATGTAGGCGAGAACGTTAACGCTAGACAGCTGTATGAAGCTGTCTGGCAGGAAACCTATCTGCTAGGTTCAGCGAGCACCGTGATGGTTCATATTCGTAACCTGCGTCGAAAGTTGGGGGAACATGGTCAGGAGAGCGCAATCATTAAGACAGCTTGGGGAAAAGGCTATCGCGTCGATTAAACAGACGCTGGCCGTCAGCCTGAGTCGACAGCTGGCGGCGGTCATACTGCTTGCCTTTATTGTTTCGTGCTGTCTGTACTTTGGGTTATCGCTTGCCGCGAATCAATGGATCTGCGCGTACTATGCGCGGCATCCTGAAACAGTGCAGCGGAAGGCGGATGCGCTGCTGGATAAGCTACAGGCGGACGCTGCCGAACGCGGGATCGGCTTCGGCGACGCAGCTGCGTTGTCCGACTGGGTAAATGTCGTAAGCGGCAGGGAACTGATGATCCTGCAGATATATAGGAACGGCATTGTAACGTTCGATTCCACGGAACGCACTACAGCGCGGCTGCATTCGCACATGGCGGATCCGGTGCCGTCGGCTCAGCAAAGCGTGCGAACCATTCAATTCGTGGACGGTTCAGCCCGTGCGGCCATCGCCCTCTTTCCTGAAAACGCGCAAGTTGAGCGCGCGAACATGCTTCTTTTGATTCTGTGCATGAGCCTGTTTCTCGGCACAGTGCTGTTGAGTATGCGCGGAAAAATCCGCCGTCTCAGTCTGCTGGAAAAAGAGGTGCTGGCGATCGCGGGCGGCGAGCTTGACTGCCCGCTTACCCAGCGCGGCATAGACGAGCTGTCTAATCTCGCCGTCTGTGTGGACGGTATGCGCGGCGCGTTTGTGGAACGTATCCGTCAGGAGGAATCTCGCCAGATGGAGCGTGATCAATGGATCGCCATGCTGTCGCACGACCTGCGTACGCCGCTCACTATCCTTACCGGATACCTGGAGGTGTCGCTGCGCCATCCGCTGCCTGAAAGCGCGCGGGTCTATCTGACCCGATGTATGGATCAAGCCTTGCGGCTCAAGGAGCGGAGCGACCTGCTGTTCGCCGGATTCGCCGACAGCGCGCCCCTGTTTGACAACGTTAAACAAGCGGAGCCGGAAGCCTTCTTCGCCGACTATCTGCGGGATCAGATTATATATCTTAAAGAGAATGGGTATTCAGTCGAACTGGATTACGAGACTCCGGCGCAATCGCCTGCCGTTCAACCCGCCGCGCTTCAGCGTGTGCTGGAGAATGTGTTTGTAAACATAACAAAATACGCGGCGGTTGATCAGCCTGTCACGATCCGCACTCATACAGACCAGCAGGCGGAGGGTTCATTCGTGATTTCGATCACCAGCGGCGGCGAGAAAGCGGCGGGTTTCGTCGGAAGTGGCTTGGGGTTGACCATATGCGCCAACCTGATGAATCACATGGGCGGCGCGTTCGGCACGAGCGCGTCGGGCGGATGCTTTACCTATAGGATCACCCTGCAATGCGGCAATATTAAGGAATCTTCAGAATGCATCGACGGTTCATAAGAAAGTTGAAGATGCTTCCAATCCCCTTGCCAGCATGATTTTTTCATGTTATCGTATATACATGAAGCGAGGAAATACTACAAGATATATTGTCCCGTGCAGTTCGCGCGAAAGGAGGATCGCATAATGAGTCGAACGAGAGACGTCCGGCGGGTCAGGACGCTGGCGATGACGCTGGCGGCGCTGCTGGCCGCTGTATGCCTGTTCGCGGCGGTAACGCCGTTTGCGCACACGCTCAGCCATAGCGGATCTATGCATCATCAACAAAACGACCCATGCGAATTCTGCCTGGCCGTGTTGAGCGTACATGCGCTGCTTCGGTATCTATGCGCTGTTATGTTTATAACGGCGCATCTGCTTGCCATTGGTATGCGATACTCAAGCGTAAGACATACCGGACAGGCTCGCGTAACGTTCACGCTGGTTTCTCTCAAAGTGCGTTTGAATCCATGAGAGCGAGGCTTAATCGGCACGCATAATGAATTCAACAAAAACGCATCAGGAGGAATCACATAATGAATCGCACACTATCTAGCGCGTTAATCATCGCTCTGTTATGCACGCTGTTCACGTTCGGCGCTCCGGCTCAATCCGCTTCAGCTGCGGGAGATAAGCTGAGCGTCGTCACAACGAACTTCCCGCCTTACGACTTCATCCGGGAGATCGCCGGCGATCTCGTTAACCTGAAGATGCTGCTGCCCCCAGGCGCGGAAAGCCACTCCTTCGAGCCGACGCCGAAGGATATCATCGACATCCAAAACTCCGACCTGCTCATATACGCAGGCGGGGACAACGATGTATGGGTGGATCGCATCCTCGAATCAATGGGCGACGCCGCGCCGGAAGCCCTTGCCATGATCGATATGGTCAACGCCGTTGAGGAAGAGATCGTCGAGGGTATGGAGCACGAACACGAGGAAGAGGAAGAGCATGTGTCCGATCCCGCCGCAGTCAAGGACAGGCCTATAAAGGACTTCGACGGAGACTGGAAGTCCATCCTGCCGCTGGTCGAGGACGGCACGCTGAATCAATACATCCAAAAGAACGCCGACGCCAACGAGGTATCCTTCGACGAACAGAAGGAGACCGCAGTGCACCGCCTGCGCTCCGACTATCAGGAATTCAGCCTGCATAACGGAATCGCTACGTTCAACGGCGTATCCGCGCTGTACGCATACGATGGATTCCGCACGACGGAAACCTCGGCGTGGTATACACTCAAGCTGGCTGATGGAACGCCG
>JAISBH010000224.1 GCA_031266295.1 Oscillospiraceae bacterium
GCCGATTGGGCGAAGAAGCAGGAATGTGGGATTAAGTTGAAAACAGAGGTATAACAGCGTAAGCGCAGACTAACCCGCCGGTAAGCTGTCTCCTTCACAATGAACCGACGAAAGGAAACGACTTGCCGGCGGGTTTTACTCATCCGCTATTACTTACTCAAACCCCGCCGTAGTCGCGAAGTAATCCTCAAGCGTCTCCGCCCGCCGGATCATCCTGAACGATCCATCCTCCTCCAGCAGCACCTCGGCAGAGCGCAGCTTCCCATTGTAGTTGTACCCCATTGAGCGACCGTGCGCCCCGGTATCGTGCAGCACGACAATGTCGCCTACGTCAACGCGTGGCAGCATCCTGTCTATGGCGAACTTATCGTTATTCTCACACAATGAACCTACCACGTCATACATATGATCCAGCGGCAGATCATCCTTGCTAGGTATGGTTATATGATGATACGCGCCGTATATTGCCGGACGCATCAGATCGACGGCGCACGCGTCTAGGCCGATGTAGTTCTTGTGGATCTCCTTCTTGTGAATGGCGGTCGTCACGAGCCAGCCATACGGCCCGGTCATGAAGCGGCCCAATTCAGTCGCAATCCTCACTTGCATACCTGTCGGCGCGATTATCTCATTATAAACATTGTGCACGGCCTCTCCAATCCACCTTATATCCGCCTCACGCACGCCGGGGCGGTACGGTATTCCAATCCCGCCAGAGAGATTAACCATGAAAAACTCCACGCCGTGATCGTCGGACAGCTCGCGTGCCGTCTTGAACAGCGTCCGCGCCGTTGTTGGATAGTACGTATCTTCGGTCGTATTGCTGGCCAGGAACGCGTGCAGCGCGAACCGTTTCACCCCGCATACCTTCAGCGCTTCGACTGCCTCGTCCAGCTGCGTCCGTGTCATGCCGAACTTCGCCTCGCCGGGCGTACCCATCACCGCGTTTCCCAGCGTAAAATTCCCGCCGGGGTTATATCTTAGGCAGACATCCTCCGGCACACCGGCGCAGTCGCGCAAAAATTCGACGTGTGTCACATCGTCCAGGTTTATAATAGCGCCTAGTTCGCGCGCCAGTTTATATTCGGACGCAGGGGTCATATTGGATGAGAACATAATGAACTCGCCGGTCAGGCCGCACGCCTCGGCCAGCTTCAATTCCGCAAACGACGCGCAGTCCGCGCCGCAGCCTTCACGCTTGAGCAGGTTGATAATCGCGGGCGTAGGCGTAGCCTTTACCGCAAAATACTCACGGAACCCGCTGTTCCACGCGAACGCCTCTCGCAGACGTCTGGCGTTGGCGCGAATTCCCGCCGCGTCGTACAGGTGGAACGGCGTCGGGATCACAGAGGCGATCTCGCGCAGTTTCGCTTCGGATGGGGTTTGCCTGGGCACTGGGATCACATCCTTATAATAATGCTATACGTTTCATCGCTTCATCCGTATCTTCGCTGCTGCCGAACGCGGTCAGGCGGAAGTAGCCCGCCCCGCACGCACCGAACCCCGATCCAGGCGTGCCTACTACCCGCGCCTCCTTCAGCAGGTAATCAAAGAAGCTCCAGGAATCCATGCCGTTTGGACAACGCATCCATACATACGGCGCGTTCTCGCCGCCTGTCGCCTCTATCCCGGCGTCGGTCAGCGCTTGACGAACCTTCAGCGCGTTGCGCATGTAATAGGCGATCGTCTCGGCGCATTGCCGCCTCCCGTCGGGCGAGTAGACCGCCTCCGCCGCGCGCTGCACTATATACGGCACGCCGTTGAACTTCGTAGCCTGCCGCCGCGTCCACAGCGCGCGCAGCGACGCGCCGCCGCGACGCAACTCGCGCGGAACGACCGTCCATGAGCATCGCACGCCCGTGAATCCCGCCGACTTCGAAAACGAGCATATCTCTATCGCGCAATCCTTCGCGCCGTCGATCTCATATATCGTGCGCGGTATGTCCGGGTTGGCTATGTACGCGCGGTACGCCGCGTCGTATACGATCACCGCGCCGTGTTTATTCGCGTAATCGACCCACTCGCGCAACTGTTTGGCGGTCGCGGCGGTCCCTGTCGGATTGTTTGGGAAGCATAGGTATAACAGATCGACATGACCGTCCGGCGGAGACGCGACATAGCCGTTCTCGCGCGTGCATGGGAATGTAACCAGCCTCTCCCACTGGCCGCCCGAATAGCTCCCAAGCCTCCCCGACCACGCGTTGCTGTCCACGTATACGGGATACACGGGATCAGTCACTCCCACAACGCAGTCGTTATCGAACAGTTCCTGTATGTTCGCGCTATCAGACTTCGCTCCATCGCTGACGAATATATCGTCAGCCGGAATGTTGACGCCGCGTCGCTTGTACTCGTGTTCGGCTATCGCGCCGCGCAAGAAATCGTATCCCTCGCCGGGTGGATAACCTTGAAATGTCGCCGCGTCAGCCTGTTCGTCAGCGGCCTTGCGCATCGCCTCGACGCACGCGCCCGGCAGCGGCCTGGTCACGTCGCCAATACCCATCCTGATAATACGCGGCCCGTCCGCCTCGTGTTTCTCCTGAAACGCCGAGACGCGCTTGCCTATCTCGCTGAACAGGTAGGACGAGGGCATCTCCAGCGCGTGTGAATTCAACATATGTACCTCCAAATAGTCAGCGCCTGCCCGGCGTATCCAGCATATCGTTCATCCCGTAAAGCCCCGCTGGTTTCGGCGCTACCCATTGCGCCGCGCGCAGCGCCCCCCGCGCGAACACATCCCGCGAGTGCGCGCGGTGCGTCAGCTCGATCGTCTCGCCATCCATCAGGAATAATACCGAGTGATCGCCCGCAGCCGTACCGCCCCGTATCGCGTGAATACCCATCTCACCCTGTTGGCGCGGCGGTTCGTTGGGAGCGCGGCCGTAGCGCGGTATCAGTGGAGTGGGGTTCGCCTCGCCTATGGCCCTGGCCAGCGCGAGCGCGGTGCCGCTGGGAGCATCCAGCTTAGTGCGGTGATGCGTCTCGGTGATCTCCACGTCACAGCCGGACAGCGTCAGCGCGGCGCGCCTCGCCAACTCGGTGAGGACATACACGCCCACAGAGTAATTCGCCGAGCGGAATATAGCGACGTCACGCGACACCGCGGTGATGCGCATCATGTCCGCCTCGTCATACCCGGTTGTGGCCAGCACCAGCGCGGTGCGCCGATCCCTGGCGAACGCCAGCAGGGCGGTCAGCGCCTCCGGCCTAGTGAAGTCGATCACTACGTCGGCAGCCTCCTTGACCTCGTCCAGCGCACCGTATATCGGGAACGGCCGCGCAGCGCCGTCGTCTCGGCTATCCACGCCCGCGACGATGACCGATGTTTCATCAGCCACCAACCCTGTGCCTCGTAATGCCTCCAGCGCGATAGCCGCGACGGCCTGTCCCATCCGTCCCCGCGCGCCGTGGAGCAAGATTCGCGTCAACGCGAATCCCTCCCTTTATTGTCGATATTGCCCGTCTGTGAATATATCATACACGGCGCGAGCGTGTCAATTCACGCTCAGCAATTCCAAATTTGGAATTCCACAAATGTGCCTGAGATGCCGCACGAGTCGCTGCGGCGGGACGCTGTTCGATCTGCGGATCGAATGCGCTTTAAGTTTGTGGCGCCCGCCACAACGGTGTGAGTTGTCAATTTCTTTATAGCGTTTTTATCGGCGGGCGCCGGAATTGGAACGGAGGGAACGTAGGGACGAAGAACGTCCCTGCGGGGAGCCTGGGACTCTGTCCCAGACCCTGCGAAGGGCTATCCGCCCTTTCGAAACCTGACCAGGCTTCGCCTGGACCATCGTGATACACATTCTACCGGCTTCGGACTGCCTGTTGTACCTGGATAGTCTACCTCGTAACGCAACCCGTCCCTCCAGCCCTCATCGCCCCCTTAGGGGGAGATGTCGCCGCAGCGACAGAGGGGGTTCCCCACGGTTGTGTTCCGATAGTCGATGCCGTAGCGCAACCCGTTCCTCCAACCCTCATCTCCCCCTAGGGGGAGATGTCGCCGCAGCGACAGAGGGGGTT
>JAISBH010000294.1 GCA_031266295.1 Oscillospiraceae bacterium
AGAACCACGAAGCGCCCCGCCAGTAATAATGCTGTAAGGTAATAGTCATCTCACACCATAGTGGCGGGGCGCCACAAACTTAAAGCGCATTCGGTTCGCAAACCGAACAGCGTCCCGCCGCAGCGACTCGTACGGCATCCCAGACACGTTCGCGGCATACATGGGCGCGTATGCAACAACGAGCGATTCTCGCCCAAGAAAGGCCGATTGCAGGCGGCCGGATCATATTGATAAATTCCAAATTTGGAATTGCTGTGTTAATAAGAAAAAACATTGACGCACGCCGTAAAAAAAGCTATAATACGACGCAGTACGGCATAAACCGCCGGGATTGTGCGCTGCTTCGCGTCAAGGCATGGGCTGATTCGCAGTAAGGCGCGCGTCGTTCGTGGTGTTTGCCTCAAGCGAATGGACAAGGGAAACTTGGCGCATCTTACATGAATGGGAACTATTCGGGAACGGGCCCGCCGCGAATGATTCCGGTGAGTCCTGAATACCGGATGAAATAAAAACGTCAACGATTCGGAGTGATACGTCGATGGCCAAGCCTAATACCCAGAAGTCAAAGAATCCGCTGTCAAACGCGTTCAGCGGCAATCGCGCGCCTCGCGCAGGCAGGATGAACAAACGTACGCGCAGCATCATTATCCTGGCCGCGCTGCTAGTGGTGACGGCCGTCGTTGCGACGCTCGCGCTGACGGGTGCGCGGTTTGGCCCGGGTGGGTTGTACATACTGCACCCATGGGGGGACGTGATCAACCTGGGGCTGGATCTGCGCGGCGGCGTATATACGGTGTACCGAGGCGTTGATCCGGGCGACGGTACGTTCGATGCGCTTATGGACGGCACGGTCAACGTGCTCGCCAACCGTTTGACGGCGCAGGGTTATACCGAGGCTGCGGTTGTGCGGCAAGGCGCCGATCGTATCCGCATAGAGATACCGGCCATCTCCGATCCTCAAGAGATACTGAACATAATCGGCACGCCTGCCGTGCTGCAATTTTACGACGCCGACGGGAACCTAATCATGGAGGGCAAGGACGTCAAGACCGCGCGCGCGGCGCTGGTGGACAATCAGCCCGTGGTCGCGTTCGAACTGACGGACGAGGGCGCAGTTAAGTTCTCTACGGCGACCCAGGCGAATATCGGCAAAACCATATCCATTCAATTGGATGGGCGCGTGATCTCATCGCCGAGGGTCAACTCCGCGATAACCGGAGGCTCTGGCTATATAGAGGGGATGAGCGGCGCGGATGAAGCCAACCAGCTCGCGCTGCTGATCCAGTCCGGCGCACTGCCGCTGACCATTGAGCAGCTGGAGGTCTCCGCCATATCCGCCACACTGGGCGTAGAGGCGCTCAGCCGCGCCGTGCTGGCCGGGGCGATCGCGCTGGGCATCATACTGATATTCATGGCTGTGTTCTATCGGTTGAGCGGCATAGTCGCGGATATCGCACTGATACTCTACCTGCTGGCGTTCTTCTTCATACTGGCCAACAGCATGATACAGCTGACGCTGGCAGGCGTGTTGGGCGTGGTTCTGGGTATAGGCATGGCCGTCGACGCGAACGTGGTCATATTCGAACGTATCAAGGAAGAGCTGCGCAGAGGCCGCCCGTTGACGCTGGCCGTGCGCGCGGGATTCTCCAACGCTATGTCGGCTGTGCTTGACTCCAACATCACCACGCTGATCGCGGCGTTCGTGTTGATGATATTCGGCACGGGCACTATCAAGGGCTTTGCGAATACGCTGGCCATCAGCGTCATCATATCGATGATAACCGCCGTGTTCGTCACGCGGGGCTTGCTCTATCTGCTGATCAGCATCGTCGGCTCGGATAGACCGCAGCTGTTCGCGTCGATCGGCGCCGATGGAGCAAAGCGCGCTATACCCCAGTTCCTGCGCGACCACGCGCGGCAGTGCGTTATCGCGGTATGCGCGATCGTAGTCGTCGCCTTGGTGATGTCCGTGGCTGGAGCCGGGCTGAATATCGGCATCGACTTCACCGGTGGAGTGCTGATGAAGTACGAGATGGGTCAGGAGTTCGACGTGACCGCGGTTGAGCGCGCTATCGGCGAAGCGGGCTATGAAGAGACGCCCCAGATCGCCAAGTCAGGCGCGGATGGAACCGAGGCGCAGATTCGCATCAAGGACGTCGATGACTTTGAGGATTTCCGCGCAAGGCTCGAAGAAAACATGCGCACGGATTATCCTGACGCGGAATATCTCTCCGTAGACCGCATAGGCGCGGTGGCGGGGAGGCAGCTCGTATCCAACGCCGTATCGTCCGTATTGCTGGCGGCCGCGCTGATGCTGGTGTATATAGCCATCCGGTTCGACCTGTTCTCCGGCATGGCGGCCGTGATAGGGCTGGCGATGGACGTCGGGGTGATGGTTGCGTTTATGGTGTTCTTCAGATCATTCGTCCAGATCAACTCGACATTTATCGCGGCGTGCCTGACCATCGTCGGGTACTCGATCAACAACACGATCATACTGTTCGACCGCATTCGCGAGAATCAGCACAAGGCCGACTCTCGCGGTAGCTCGCGCATGGAGATGGTCACAATCTCGGTGCGAGAGACGATAGGACGCACGACGAATACGACGCTGACGACGCTAATCGCGATAGTCACGCTGTATATACTGGGTGTGGCCAGCACGCGTGAGTTCGCGCTGCCGCTGATCATCGGCATATTCGGCGGCCTGTTCTCCTCGACCAAGATCAACGGTTATGTATGGGCGTGGCTGGTCGAGCACGGTAAGAACTGGCGTCTATTTAGCAAGGGAGCGGCCGCGAA
>JAISBH010000312.1 GCA_031266295.1 Oscillospiraceae bacterium
CATAATCATTGACTACCGCCAACGCTTGTGATACAATCCGGTCTTATGAAATATGTATTCGTCACCGGCGGGGTTGTCTCCTCGCTGGGCAAGGGTATCACCGCCGCCGCTCTCGGACGGCTCCTTAAGGCGCGCGGCTATCGCGTCAGCCTGCAGAAAATGGATCCCTATTACAACATCGATCCCGGTATGCTAAGCCCCCTCATGCGCGGCGAGGCGTTCATTACCGACGATGGCACACCCTCCGATCATGACCTAGGACACTACGAGCGGTTCTTGGATACACAACTGCGCGGCGACGCCAGCGTGTCTACCGGCAAGATCCATCTCGCCATCATGGAGCTGGAACGGCGCGGTGCTTTTCGCGGCGGCACCATCCAAATGGTACCGCATGTCACCGACGAAATCAAGCGCCGTGTCGTCAAAGCCGCGCAAAACGCCGAATCCGACGTCGCCATTGTCGAAATCGGCGGCACTGTCGGCGACATGGAAGGTGCGCCCTTCCTCGAAGCTATCCGTCAGATGAAATGGGATCACCCTGAAGGCGATTGCTGCTTCGTCCATGTCACCCTTTTGCCCACCGTCGGCGCGGAAAAGGAGATAAAAACCAAACCTACACAGCATAGCGTCAAAACGCTGCGCTCGATTGGTATCCAACCCGACTTCGTCGTGTGCCGCACCGACGTGCCCATATCGGACGAGGCGCGCGGGAAGATCGCACTATTCTGCAACGTCCCTTCCGAGCACGTAATCGCCAACCCTGATTCCCAGGTGTTGTATGAAACGCCGCTGCTGCTGGAGAAAGAGGGCTTTGCGAACAAGGTGCTGGCATACCTGCGCCTCCCCGCCAGCGAACCTAAACTCGATCCCTGGCGCGCAATGGTAAACCGTGCCAAGTCAGCCTCAAAGACGGTTCATGTCGGGCTTGTCGGCAAATATGTCGAGATACACGACGCCTATATAAGCGCGGTCGAGGCCTTGCGCCACGCGGGGTTCGCGCTCGGCGTGGCCGTAGACGTCCGCTGGATCTCTGCCAAGGTTATAGAAGAGGATTCGACCGGGATGGATTCCGCCTTGCAGGGCTTGGACGCTATCCTCGCGCCCAGCGGCCACGGCAAGAGCGGCGCGGAGGGAATCATCCAGACAGCGATGTGGGCGCATCTCCATAAGACGCCATACTTGGCGATCGGCTACGGTATGCAGCTGACTGTCGTCGCTGCAGCGCGCACTCTGCTGGGTCGGCCTCACGCGAATTCCACCGAGGTGAAGCCGGATACCTCCGATCCTGTCGTGCGCGTTCCGAAGGACAGGCTGGAGCGCGTAGGCGACTGGCAGCTAGGCTCCGATCGCGCGCGATTGGGCGGGCAGGACTTGATGCTGTCCGGCGATAGCGTGCTGGCCGCGTGCTACGGCGGCGCGCGCGAGGTTCGCGAGCGGCACGACAACCGCTACGAGATCAACCCAGCCTACGTACAACCATTGATTGAGAAAGGCATCAAGTTCCCCGCGATGGAGAAACGCGAGGGATATATCGAAGCGATCGAGCGTCCCGACCACCCGTTCTACATCGGAGTGATCTATCATCCGGAATTTCTGTCTAGGCCGGATAGGCCGCATCCGCTGTTTGAGGCGTTCATCAAGGCGGCGGTGGCCTTGTGACGCAACACCGTAACCTTCCTGGCAGCGCGCCAGTCCGGACGATCACTCTCCCGCCGGGCGCAGGTTGACCAGCCGCACATGCCCTCGCAGCGTCAACCCGTTGGTATCGATACCTTCAGCCAACCGGCAGACGTCGTTTACAACCTCCAGAACGGTCAGCACAGTCCCGTCGGCAAACTTGCCGATAGAGGGCCTTTTCGATCCTGGCGTATACTTGACAGGCGAGACGGGAACGGGCAGCGCGTCTACGGTCTGGACGACCGCCCTGCCGCCAGCGTTAAGGAACGGTTCAGTGACAGCCGGAAGATCGTCCGGCGGCAGATCGTAGTCGATCCACTTCAGCAACGCCCAATGAGTGAAAACGGCGGGCACGACTTCTTCGACGACGCCCCATCGGGTGCCGCGCGCGTGAACGACCTTACCCTCTCCCACATATACCCCAACGTGAGTGGGGTAACCGCCCTCTATGCGGAACAGCAGCATCCCCGGCTGCAGCACCGCGTCTATGATTGGTCCGGATTCGCTCACCCATAGTCTAAACGCGCTCTTGGTGGTGACTTCATTTTTCGTCAGCAGCGCGCTGTCTACCGATTCCGTTGCCGCGAACGCTTTGATCAATCCTATGCAGTCGTAGACGGGCTTGCCGTCCCACTGCTGGCCAACGCCCAATATCAATCCCGACATGTCGGGGTAGATACTTGCGCGGCCATACCGGAATTCTATCGTGCACGTTTGTCCGGACGCGCCGTAAATGTAACCGCTGCCCACCGTCTCGCGGGCGAACGCCGTCAATGCCGATGCCGAGGGCAGCGCAGTCGAACCGCCATACATGGCGGTTGACCCATCGGCTAGAACTGGACGCCAGGCTAGTCCGACCGACAAACTCATCACGGCCAGCACGC
Source organism: Oscillospiraceae bacterium (assembly GCA_031266295.1). Lineage (GTDB taxonomy): Bacteria > Bacillota > Clostridia > Christensenellales > Aristaeellaceae > BNUH01. Next base: position 2,562 of record JAISBH010000312.1, read on the forward strand.
ATAGCAAACGCTTAAACAACAGTAGAGCCCACCTCCTTACATCGTTTGGTTGTATTATTATATGAGCGAAGCGGACGAGTTATGCATGATAATTGATAAGGCAAGTCCGAAATGGGGTTAAGCCCCTCTGCCGCTGTGGCGGGACGCTGTTCGATCTGCGGATCGAATGCGCTTTAAGTTTGTAGCGCCCCGCCACTATGGTGTGAGTTGACTATTTCCCTACAGCATTTTCACTGGCGGGGCGCAGGGTTGGAACGAGGAACGCCCCCCTTCCCCCCGATGGGGGGTACGACGGGGTTTACGGGACTCTGTCCCGATACCCTGCGAAGGGCTGTCCGCCCTTTCGAATCCTGACCAGGCTTCGCCTGGACCATCGTTTACGCACAATCCATCGACTTCGGCCAGCCTGTTGTGCTCCGATACTCTATCTCGTAACGTAACCGACAACCCTCATCGCCCCCTTAGGGGGAGATGTCGCCGCAGCGACAGAGGGGGCTCCCCGGGGGAGGTCAGGAGGGGGACGTAAGTCCTCTTCCCGAAGGCAGCCTCAACCCCAAATCGTTGACACGTTGAATAACGCGGCCTATAATGATGATTCACGGTTATATTGGCAAGGAATCGATGGAGTATTATGAACATAGTAATCGCCGGCGACGGTAAGGTCGGCTTTACGCTGGCCGAACGCTTGAGCGCGTACACCGGCAATCATGTGACCATAATCGACACGAACGCCGACACGCTGACCAACACGGCCGAGGCGATCGACGTGCGTATAGTGCAGGGCAGCGTGGCCAATCTCGCAACGCTGAAAGACGCGGGCGCCGCTAAGGCCGATCTATTCATAGCAACGACAAACAGCGACGAACGCAACCTGCTGACATGCATGATCGCCAAGCGCCTGGGCGCGGCGCATACCGTAGCCCGCACGCGCGATCCCGGTTATGAGGATGGACTGGCTATCATTCAGAGCAATCTGGGAATCGATCGGTTCATCAATCCTGAGCGAGCGGTCGCCGAGGAGATAGGGCGGCTGATCGAGTACCCCGCAGCGTTGAACATCGAGGTGTTCGCGCGCGGTCGGGTAGAGATGCTGGAGATCGAGATGCGCGATTATTCGCCACTGGTTGGCGCCGCGCTGAAGGATATCCCGCGTCGTCTGCCGGGCGGCATATTGATAGGAGCTGTGAGACGCGGCGACGAGGTCCTCATTCCGTCGGGCGACACGCGCATTCAGATGGGGGATCGCGTGTTCATCGTCGGACTGCCACAGAGGGTATCGCGGTTTATCGACGCCATAGGACTGCGAACGCATAGGAAAGAATCCCTTCGGGATTCTGCCGATCCTGGCCCGCTTCGCGCTGCCAGCGGCAATCGGATACGCAGCGTGATGGTCGTCGGCGGCGGTCGCGCGGCTTACTACTTGGCCAAGTACCTGAACGATATCGACATCCGCGTGAAAATAATCGAGAAAGACGGATCCCGCGCGGAGGAACTCGCGCGGCTGCTGCCTGGCTGCCTCGTCGTGCAGGGCGACGGCACCGACACGCGCCTGCTGACCAGCGAGAGTCTAGGCGATATGGACGCATTCGTATCGGTCACGGGCATTGACGAAGAGAACCTGATGGCGGCGCTGATGGCTAAGCGCGCCGGGGTAAGCAAGGTCGTCGCGAAGATCAACTGCTTGAGCTATCTGGATATCATAAAGGACATGGGTATTGACAACATCGTCTGCCCGCATCTGATCACGGCTTACGTGATATCCCGCTACGCGAAAGGGTTGACCAACGCGCAGAGCGATATGATCAACACGCTCCACCCGATTGTCGACGGCAAGGCCGAGGCGATCGAGTTCACCGCGAACAACATGACAAAGTTCCTAGACGTTCCGCTGCGGAAGCTGCAGTTAGCGCCGAACGTGCTGGTGGGTGTGATCGTGCACAAAAATGAAGTAATAATCCCCGGCGGTTCAGATGTGATACGCGCGGGCGACGCTGTGATTCTGTTCACCAAGGGATTGGAATTGACAGACCTTAATGAGATATATGTGAGGACGCGGGACTAGGGCCCGTTCGAAAAAGATCGCAGTGAGGGTGGAAAAGACGCCCCAAGGCCTACGCGAGATTTTTCGAATTTGTCCTAATAGCGGGGCGAGCGGCGCTTGCCTGCGCGGGCTGTCCGCGAATATAGATGAACTGGTGTTTGATAGTCAATCGACTCAGCGCGGTGCTGTTCATTGAAGCGGGATGCATGGTTCCGTCGCTGGCGGTCTCGCTGATCTACCGGGACGGGGATACTATGGCGTTCGCGCTGTCTATCCTTATAGTGCTGGCGCTGGCGATAGCCGCGTGGGTCGTAAAGCCGCGCGTAACCAATATACACTCGAAGGAAGGCTTCGCGATAGGCGGGTTAGGCTGGCTGATAATGACTGCGCTTGGCGCGCTGCCTTTTCTGATATCGCCGGGGGTTCATTCGTACGCGGACGCGTTCTTTGAGGCGGCGGCGGGATTCTCCACCACCGGCGCGACGGTGTTTCCGGGATTGATTGGTTTATCGCGCGCGTTGATATTCTGGCGCAGTTCAACCCACTGGATGGGCGGACTGGGCTTTCTGCTGCTGATAATCGCGCTGGCGCCGTCCATTAAGGCCAACGCTCTGCATATGATGCGCGTGGAGAGCACTGGTCTGCCCGTGGAGAAGTTCGTGCCGAACATTAAAAGTCACGCGCGAATTCTCTACACGATATACGCCGCGATGACCGCCGCGCTAGCCGTGATGCTGGCGCTGGCGGGTATGCCGCTGTTCGAGGCGATATGTTACTCGATGGGAGCCGTCAGCACTGGAGGCTTCGACGCAAATCCGGCAGGGTTATCCTCGTATAACAATGTCGGCGTGGAACTGTTGATCGCGGTATTCATGCTGATGGCCGGGACGAACTTGGTGCTGTACTACCTGCTGTTCAAGGGGGATTGGCGCAGCCTATTTCGCGACGAAGAACTGCGCTTGTTTATGTGTATCGTGGTCGTTTCGACGGGGTTGATAACGCTGAATATTTATCAAGAGGTGTATGCTACGGCGCTGGAGTCGGCGGGCAAAGCGCTGTTCCAAGTCAGCTCGATTATTACAACCGCGGGTTTCTCTACTGCGGACTATCAAACGTGGCCGACGTTCAGTCAAGGCGTACTGCTGATGCTGATGCTTATTGGCGGCTGTGCTGGTTCGACGGCGGGCGGCATGAAGGTGATACGCTGGCTGCTGTTGTTCAAGGTCGCTCGGCGGGAGGTGTATAGGATATTGCATCCGCGAGCGCGCCGGAGCATCACGATTAATGGTCGCGCCGTGGACGATGAGCCGATGTTTGGAGCGATGGTATATTTTGCGCTGTACCTGGCGTGCGTGCTGATACTGGCGCTGGTAATCGCGCTGGATGGAAAGGATCCTCTGACTAATATATCCGCCGCGATTGCGTGCGTGGGTAACGTTGGGCCGGGGCTGGGCATGGTTGGCCCGTCCGGGTCATATGCGGGGTTTTCGGCGCGCAGCAAGACCTTTCTGGCGGTAGGCATGATAATAGGGCGGCTGGAAATCTATCCTGTGCTGATATTATGCATTCCGGCGTTTTGGAAAAAGGTCAATATCTGATATGATTTATATATCGTTTCTCGACCGCTGGCGACGCGGCGCATCCGCGCCTTCGGGAAGGGGGATCGCAATTGAGCGTCGAGAGGGCGCGCAGCGCCCTTCCAGAATGCGCCAGCAATCCCAAATTTGAAATTACCGCATGATACTTGCATTTTATTGCCGCAGTATGAAAAACAGTGGTATAATAATCGAAAGATCGGCAACCCGGCCGCACTGTGACCAGGATTGTTCGTCATGATCGCGAGGTAAAGTATATGCGCCGCTCCATAGTTATATTGTTAAGTGTGTTGTTATGTCTGTGCCTGATCATAGTGCTGGAGTCCTGCGCGCAGAAACCGGTCGAATCGCCGCCGCGCAAACCCATCGTCGGTTTCTCACAACTGGGTTCGGAATCCGGCTGGCGCGTAGGCAATACCCGAGACATTATCGCCGCCGCTGAGCGTGCCGATCTGCAGCTGATGTATCTCAACGCCGATCAGTCGCAGGAGAATCAGATCAAGGCGATCCGTTCGTTCATAGCGTACCAGGTCGATGTAATTACGCTCGCGCCGATCGTGGAGGATGGCTGGGACACTGTGCTGCGCGAGGCCAAGGACGCAGGTATACCCCTCCTGCTGACCGACCGCGCCATATCCGTATCGGACGAGACGCTGTACGCCGGGTTCATCGGCTCCGATTTCCTTGAAGAAGGTCGGCGCGCCGGACGGTTCCTTCTGGAAAAGACCCGCGACATGAAGCGCGTGCGCATAGTCGAGATATCCGGCACAGAAAATTCCACACCCGCTCGAGAACGCGCCATCGGGTTTCGCGAAGTGTTAGACGATGATCCGCGCTATGAGTTCATCCGAAGCGTCAACGGCGACTTCCTGCGCTCAAAGGGCTTAGAGTGCATGGAGAACATACTTAAGGAGACCACTGACATAGACGTGCTCTACTCCCACAACGACGCGATGACGCTGGGCGCGATCGAGGCCATCGAGGCTGCTGGGATTGCTCCCGGCAAGGATATGATCATCATCACCGTCGACGGCGAGCAGGGCGCGATCGATCTGCTCAAGCAGGGCAAAATAAACTGCGTCGTGGAATGCACGCCGATAATAGGCGACACGGTGATGGCGCTGGTAAAGAAACTCGCGGCGGGAGAGGAGATACCGCGCGTGACATACTCAACCGAAAGGGTGTTCACCGAGTGGGACGAGGATCTGCAGTCTATCCCGCCGCGGGGCTATTAGGATGCAGTATCTTGATCGTCTATTGGATCTTGTCGGCGCGAAGGGCAGTCTGCGCGAACGTATCCGTACGCTGTTTATCGCTATGGCGGGGATCATGCTCATCCCGGCGATACTATCGCTGTCGCTGCTGCTGGTGTTCTCGAACCGTTATCACGGCATAGTCGCTCATATCGAAGGCGTATCATCGCTCAGGCCCATGGTCCAGGACGAGCTGCTGACCAGCGTGCTGGACGTCGTGGTAGGCCGCGCGCGGTTTGAGGACGGTACGCCGGCGGCTGCGCTGAACCGGATCGAGGCGCGGTTGGATCAATTGATTCGCAACAACGCCGCGAGCCGCGGAGACCTTGAGGTCGCCCGCCGGGTGCTGGACACGCTGAGCCGATATGTCGATCAGTTGGGCGAGCAGATCGCGAATCATAGTACAGTCGACGAGAACTTTGCGCTGAATGGCGAGATAAAGAACATCGCGATGCTGTTTTTCGATATGTTGCAGGCGGCGATCGACACTGAGATCCAATCCGCCGCGTCTATATCGCGACACATCCAGACCGTGCTGCTGTGGGCGCTGGGGATTGCGGTGGGGATACTGGTGTTTGCGCTGGTGTTCGCCGGAATCGCCCAAGCCACGCTGCTGCATTCGGTGCGGACGCAGTTAGAGCGGCTGGAAAGGTTCGCCAAACAGATAGCGGACGGCGGGTTGGAGGATCGCGCGCCGCCGCCCGACGTGGATGAACTGCGCTTGCTAACCGACAGCCTGAACACAATGGCGTTCCGGTTGAAACGGCTGATCGACGAGAACCGCCGCGAGCAAGAAAACCTGATGATCGCGGAGCTGCGCACGCTTCAGGCGCAAATCACGCCTCATTTCCTATACAACACGCTGGACGCGATAGTCTGGTTGGCCGAATCCAACGAAACTGCCGAGGTGATCAACATCACGCGCGCGCTGTCCAGCTTCTTCCGCACGTCGCTGGCGGGAGGACGCGAATGGATCACGATCGGCGAAGAGCTGGAACATCTCGACGGTTACATGACTATCCAGCGAATCCGTTACCGCGATATACTGCGATTCCAGCTAACCGCCGACGAAGGGCTAGAATCTTGCCAGATTCCCAAGCTGCTGATTCAGCCGCTGGTAGAGAACGCTATATATCACGGCATCAAAAACAGGCGCGGGGGCGGTCTGGTCACGGTTGAGCTGCGCAAGCGCGGCGAACGACTGCACGTTGCCGTCTCGGATACCGGCGCGGGCATGTCGGTGGAGACGTTTCAGCGCTTGAAGGACATGCTGCATTCCAATGTGAACCAGGGTTCCGGGCGCGGGTTTGGATTATACAGCGTTGATAAGCGGATCAAGCTGTATTACACCCAACCGGAGGGATTGACAATAACGAGCGTTGTCGGCATTGGAACAACCGTACTGTTTGACGTACCCGTCACGCGGCCGATGCTGAAGCGTTCCGTTTTGGAGGGGATCGACGATGGCCAACGACGCTAACATCAGTGGTTTAACGAATAGTTCAACGACTGGTAACTTGACGGTATGTAATACCGCAAAAAGCGACACAATGAAAAGTGATACAATGAAAAGTGATACAACGAAAAGTGACCTTTTGAAAGTATTCCTTGTTGATGATGAGATTGTCATTCGCGAGGGGATACGCAACCGCTTCCCGTGGGAGGGGACGGGGTTCACGCTATGCGGCGAGGCGCCGGACGGGGAGATTGCGCTGTCGATGATCCAGGATTTAAGGCCGGATGTGCTGGTCACGGATATAAGAATGCCATTCATGGACGGGATGACGCTCTCGCGTACCGTCGCGGCGGCAATGCCATGGATGCACATTGTGATATTGAGCGGCTACGACGATTTCGCGTACGCGCGCGAGGCCATCTCGCTGGGCGTTAAAGAATATCTGCTCAAGCCGGTCAGCGTGCAGCAGCTGCGGGAGACGCTGGAGCGGCTGGCGGGGGTGATCGTGGCGGAGCGAGCGCAGCGCGCCGACCTGGACGCGCTGCGGCGGCAATTGGCCTCGTCGCAACGGCTGGTGCAGGAGAGGCTGGTGTCGAGGGTATTCGACGGCACGTTCACCGAAGCGATGATGGCGGAGGCGCGCGCGGCGCTGCTGTCGCTAGGCGCCTCGCATTATGTCGGGATGATATTGGAACCGGATCAGCGGGGGAGGCTACTTGAGTTAAGGGCTGCGGCGCAGCGCATGGCGGATGCGTCAGGCGGCGCGATCACGCTGGCTGAAAGCGGCGGGCAGCTGCTGACGCTGGTGCTGGGCGACTCCATTGCCGACGTCGAAGATCGCGCGTACTCGTATGCCCAGGCAGTCGCGCATGAGTCGGAACGCGTGTCAGCGCAGCCGCCACGCATAGCTATTGGTTCGATCGTATCCAGCCTGACGGATGTGCCGCGTTCGGCGCAGTCGGCGCGCGCGGTGATGGCGGCGATGGCGTTGGATGGAACGGCGCCCGCGCGCATATTGGGCGCGTCCGACGTGGACAGTCCTGAGATGACCAGCCAAGACCTGATGAAAATGGAAGTGACTCCGCTGTATGACGCGCTGCGGTTTGCATCGGTGCGCGATGTGCCGCGCATTGTTGAGAATTACTTCACGTCGTTCGGCGGCATGGCGAGTCAATCACTGCTGGTTACGCATTACGCGTTGGTCGATATACTGCTGGCCAGTTCGCGCATCGTCAAGGCGGCAGGGGGAGAACCGTCGGAGATACTCCCTGCGTCGCTGGTTGAGGCGCTCAATAACAAGAGCGTGATAGGTACGGCGCGCTTCACTAGTAGCGTTCAGAATGCGGGGCAAATGCCGGGTAAGAGGTCGAATCTTAGCCCTAATCCGAATGAAATAATCGACACGGCGTGCGATCTGCTCACCCGCGCGCTGACATGCCGCGACGAGCGCACCGGTTCCACGCAGGGTGCGGTGATACGCAAGGCATGTGCGTACATTGAGGACAACTATCAAAAGCCGGAGATTACGCTTAATGAGGTTGCAAGGCACGCGGGGCTTAGCAACAATCATTTTTGTACCGTATTTTCACAGAATATGGGCATGACTTTTTTGGAGTATTTGACTGGTTTGAGGATGGACAAGGCGAAAGCGTTTCTGCGTGAGACCGATCTGCGTTCTGCCGATATCGCAGAAAGGATTGGGTATACCGACGCGCGGTACTTCAGATACCTGTTCAAGCGGGGCATGGGGATGCCGCCGAGGGAGTATAGGGAGTCAGTCAAGAATAGCACGGGCAGGTGAAGGGGGCGGGGGAGTCTCTTTGCGGGGGGGGCTGTCGCGGCGGCGACGGGGAAGCCCCCTCTGTCGCTGCGGCGACATCTCCCCCTAGGGGGGCGATGAGGGTTGTCGGTTACGATGGGGGTTGCAAGTAACGGGAGACGGGTTGCGTTACGAGATAGACTATCCAGGTGAAACCGGTTGGACGGAGCCGGTAG
>JAISBH010000043.1 GCA_031266295.1 Oscillospiraceae bacterium
CCGACAACCCTCATCGCCCCCCTAGGGGGAGATGTCGCCGCAGCGACAGAGGGGGTTCTCCGACCTATACAATTTCCCTTGACAAAGCTGCACGTTAGTTGGATAATTAATATACACGAAGGATTCTTTTAATCTAGAAAGGGGTAATATCAAAATGAAGAAACTGTTGGCAATGGTTCTCGCGCTCGCACTGGTCGGATGCATGGCAGGCGCGGCTCTGGCGGAGGGAAAGGTCGGCGTGGCTATGCCCACTCAGTCCCTGCAGCGCTGGAATCAGGACGGCTCGAACATGAAGGACAAGCTCGAAGCCGCCGGTTATGAAGTCGATCTGCAGTACGCGAACAACGAGATCGCCACCCAGGTATCGCAGCTTGAGAACATGATCCTCGGCGGCGCGAACGTGCTGGTCGTCGCGTCGATCGACGGCAAGTCGCTGGGCACTGTGCTGGCTGACGCGAAGGCCGCCGGCATCCCGGTAATCGCGTATGACCGCCTGCTGATGGAGACGGACGCGGTATCATACTATGCGACGTTCGACAACTACATGGTCGGCCAGATCCAGGGCAAATACCTGGAGGAACAACTGGGCCTCGCGGAACTCACGGCGGAGAATCCCGTTAACGTGGAGTTCGTCGGCGGCAGCCCGGACGACAACAACGCGCTGTATTTCTTCCAAGGCGCGTATGACGTGATCGCGCCTTACATTGAATCCGGCGTGGTAAAGGTTCCCAGCGGCCAGACCGAGTTCACCCAGATCGCCACGCCCGCGTGGGACAGTGCGAACAGCCAGGCTCGCATGGATAACCTGATTGCGGCGCATTATTCCGACGGCGCGAAGCTGGACGCGGTGCTCTGCTCCAACGATTCCACCGCCCTGGGAGTCACCAACTCCCTGATCAATGCCGGCTTCGAAGAATTCCCGCTGATAACCGGGCAGGATTGCGACGTAGCTAACACGAAGAACATCATCAAGGGGTATCAGTCGATGTCCGTGTTCAAGGATACCCGCATACTGGCTGACAACGTCGTTGTGATGATCGAAGCGATCCTCAAGGGCGAGGAGGTTCCGGTAAACGACACGGAGACGTATGACAACGGCGTGTTCGTAGTGCCGACGTTCCTGAGCGCCCCTGTGTTCGCCGACGCTGGCAACTACAAGGAACTGCTGATCGACAGCGGATACTATGCGGAGGCTGATCTAGCCGACTGATACCGATGCCGGATTGGACTAAACGATACCATAACGGTCGGGCGGTGCGGTAACCTGCGCCGCCCGGTTTCATGGGCTTTTCAGATGGTAATGAATGACAGAATTCCCATTAGCGGCGCGAAGCGGGCACGTCTTCGAAGAACCCCGAATGGGTTCTTGTGCGAGACGGCAGCCGCCGCCCGCATGATTTAATAATAATAACAGGAGGCGCCCGATGGATCAACATTCCGTATTTGACGAACGCATCAAGGAACGGGAGGCACAGGATAAAGCTACAAAACCTACGCGCAAGGGCTGGGTAGGGTTCGTGGAGGGCGAGGTAGTCAACTTCATGGTGCAATATGAACTGGAGAAGATGACGCTTGACGACGGCGAGGGTAATAGGGCCAAACTCACGCGCTTAAAGGATAACGCGATCAAGGTAGAGTGCACGTCGTCAAATATCGTATAAGGAGGATGGTAAACCGATGAGAACAATCCCGTTAGGCAAATCAGGACTCAATGTCCCGTGCGTCGCGGTAGGATGTATGCGCATAAATAAGCTGAGCGACGCAGACGCCGAAAAATTCATAAAGACCGCCATCGATGCGGGCGCGAACTTCTTCGACCACGCGGATATCTATGGCGGCGGCAGCTGCGAGACGATATTTGGCCGCGCGGTAAATATGTCGCCCAAGGTTCGCGAGGGAATGATACTTCAGAGCAAGTGCGGCATCGTACCCGGCAAGATGTTCGATTTCTCGCGTGAGCATATACTTGAGGCCGTCGACGGCAGCCTGAAGCGGCTGAACACCGATTACCTGGACGCGCTTCTGCTGCACCGCCCCGACGCGCTCGTCGAGCCGGACGAGGTCGGCGAGGCGTTCGACAGGCTGAAGGCAGCCGGCAAGGTGCGTCATTTCGGCGTATCAAACCAGAACCCGATGCAGATACAGCTGCTGCAATCCTCGCTCAACCAGCCCATCGTCGCCAACCAGCTGCAGTTGAGCATCACGCACGCTGGGCTGGTAGCCGAAGGACTTCATGTCAACATGTGGGACGAGACCGGCGTCAACCGCAACGGCTCGGTGCTGGATTACTGCCGACTGAACGAGATCACGGTACAGCCATGGTCGCCGTTCCAGTATGGGTTCTTCGAGGGCGTGTTTATTGGCAGCCCGAAGTATCCCAAGCTAAACGAGACGCTGGATAAACTCGCCGCGAAGTATTCCGTCACGCCTACCACAATCGCGATGGCGTGGCTGCTGAGGCATCCGGCGCGGCTGCAGCCGATCACGGGTACGATGAACATCGGTCGATTGCTCGATTGCGTC
>JAISBH010000053.1 GCA_031266295.1 Oscillospiraceae bacterium
CGCCCCCCTAGGGGGAGATGTCGCCGCAGCGACAGAGGGGGCGTTCCCCTTACCAACCACCTAATATATATGTGTCCAAATAATCCACCAAAAACCATTCCCACTCCGACCCGCTTACCTGCTTTAACGCATCCATGAACTCCTCTCGATCCGCTATGCCGAACTTCGCGCCCTCAACATACAACCTTAGCGCCTCATTCAGCTTCTCCCCTCCCATCGCCTCGCGTAGTCCCAGCATCATCGACGCGCCTCGCTGATAAACTATCGTCCTATATTCGTTCCAACTCGCGAACAATTCTACTGGACTGCCTATCGTCACGCCGCGCGGAATCGTGATCCGCATCGAGGGTTCGATCTCCTCACCAACATAGTCACCGAACGCCGCTTCTCCCTTCGCGCTCTGTATGTATTGCGTCACTGCGTATACGCACAGCGCTTCGTCAAGCCAGGGTTCGCGCAGCTCGTCGCTTCCCACAACGGCGTAAAACCATTGATGCGCCGTTTCATGAACGATCGCACGTTCGCGATTCACCGCGTTCGCCGCGCTGCTTATGCTGATCATGGCCAGCGCGGAGGACTCCATCCCGCCGAATGGTATATCAGCCACCACTACGTCATACGACGGCCACGGATACGCGCCGAACATCCCGCCGAATATCCGCAGTGCCGCCCCCGCGTCACGAGCCATTGCTCGCGCCTCCCCCGCCGTCAGCGCGTACGCCGTGACCAAAACACCGTCCACCTCCGCTTGAGAGAATACAAAACGATCCGACAACACCAGCGAAAAGTCCCGCGCGGCCAGCGCCTCGAACGTCAGCGGACTATCCGCAACCCTTGCGCCGCTAGCTGCCGCGCTCCATCCTTCCGGCAGCGTCAGCTCGACCCGCCAGTTTGCGCAATCGCAGATAAACGGATCGCCTATCGGATAGTACTGCTCCAGTCTCCATTCGCCGTTCTCCCACATTGCAACGGTCGGCAGCGCGCCGTGCAGCGCGGCTATGCCGTTACTCATGCCGAACCGATATGCGCAGGTAGGTATTTTTATAGAATAAGTCAGCGATATAACCACCGACGAATCCGGCGTCAATGTTGGTATCTCGACCTTCAGCACGGTGCCCGCGTCGTCTTCATATGACCACGCGGCGTTCACGTTGTCTATCGTCGCGCTGATTATCGTGATTCCGCCTGGTGAGAATCCCCTCTTGTAGCATAGATCATATAACTCCGATGCTGCGGCGGGACTGATTTCCTCCGACGCGAACGCGTTCGCGTAGGTGCGCAGGTACACCGCCTCCAACGCCTGCCCCGTCGTATTACGATACGTTATACGCTCGCGCGCGGTCAGCGTTTGCGAACCTGGCTGAAAGGAGGCGCGGACGTCGTAGGACGTCAGCGCCTCCGACGCCGCGCGCAGTTCGGCGGACGCCATCGCGGGTATAGCGGGAGTGATTAGTGTCGGATCGCGCGTCGCCATCCATATCACTACGGCCGCGATCAACGCCAGCAGTATAAGCCCCAGGTTGCGTATCCGTGCGGGCATGTGAATCCTGCGCTTTGTTCGCACATTTGGCATAACATCGCTCCTTCGCGACTTGCAGTCGGTTGCGTGTATAGCGTATCCCGCGCGCGCGCAAACTACGCTGGCGGAACTATTGGATTTGATTACCGTAAGACCCAGGATGATTATCCAACGATTGCGGTTGAAATTACCATCCTGCGCCTGGCGGTAAAGTAGGAAAGAATCCCTTCAGGATTCTGCGGATGGCCGCGACCAGCGCGCAGCGGGATCGTATCGGCAGAACCACGAAGTGATTCTTACCTACTGTGCGCCCTCTTCGCAATGCGCGCTGCAAAATGGAGATATGATGATGGAACTGATTGTCCTCGCACTGATTGCGGCCCTGTTCACCATTACCGTACTGCTCAAGCGTACGGGAAGGAGGGACGCGTATACCCCGCGCGAGGCCGCGCTGACCGAGACCGCGCTGGCCGCGCATATCCGCGCTCAGGCCGCTATGCTGACCATCGACAGCCGCGTGACGCAGGAGCCGGACGCGACCGCCGCCATTCAGCTGCGCGAAGCGTACAGCGCGTGCGCCGCGCTTGCGGGCGCCGTGACGCTGACGCCCGCGTCCCAGTGGCTGTGCGACAACGCGCGGCTGCTGGAAGAGGCTGCGGTTTCAATGGATGAGGCGCTCCGTCAAAGTCCTCCTCTGCCCGCGTGCAAGGGCGTGCCGCGCGTTACTATTATCGCTCGCGAACTTATCGCGCATTCAGACGCGCGTGTCGACCTGGATATGATCGTGATGGCCACGCGCGCGTTTGAACAGGCGTGTCAGTTGACCGAGGATGAACTATGGGCTTTGCCGCTGGCGATGAGGAGAGAACTGGTGCTGCTAGCCGCCGAGGTCGCGAACGGCTGCGTCTCGACCGAGAGGTCGAGGCTGGCCGCGCGCGGCTGCGCTCAAAATCTGACCCAAACGCCGCCGGAGCGCCCAAGCCGCAAGTTCACGCGCGCCGCGAGGGGCTCTGCGTTTCTGGAGCAGCTGCTGACCGACCTGCTGGAGCGCGAGGACGCGGCGGGTTTGGCCTGGATGGACGCCTATTTGACACGGCGCGGAGACAGCGCAGAGTTGATTATTGAGAACGAGCATACCCGCCAAACCCGCGTGCGGGATTGGATGGGCAATGCGGTAACGTCCCTGCGCGCACTGAATGCCCTCAACTGGGACGCGGCGCAGGAAGCGCTGTCGGCGGTGCACGGCGCGCTCAGCCAGGATCCGGCGAAGGTATACCGGAGGATGGATTTCTCGTCGAGGTGCATGTACCGCGCGCGCGTTGCGAAACTGGCGCGGCTTGCCCGCTCCAGCGAGATTGCGGTGGCGCGCCATGCGCTGTCGCTGGCCAAGGAGGGATGCTGCGGCGTCGATCCCGACGACGCGCCCGTCGACTCGCCGGAGCTGATCACCGGGCACGTGGGATATTACCTGATAGACGACGGCCAGTCCCGGCTATGGAAGGTACTGGGCGGCGCGCCTATCGGCGCGCGAATCGCCAGATTACTCCAGCGGCGCGCGGCAGGGCTGGCGATCGGCGCGATATGCCTGCTTGACATAGCGCTGGCGGCGTTGGCGTTACACTGGGGTGCGCCATGGTGGGCGGCGCTGATAGGTCTGCCGCTGCTAGGCGAGGCGAGCAGGATCATCGTGCATAAGGCTGTGCTGCGGTTCACGCCGCCGCGCGCGCTGCCTCGCATTGCGCCGGAGCATCTGGGCGATAGGCGCACGCTTGTCGTAGTGCCGACGCTGCTTAGCAATCGCCAGCAAGCGCTCGACATGGCAAGGCATCTATCGGTGCTGCGTTTCGCTAACCCGCAAGAGGGCGTCGACTTCATGCTATTGGCGGATTTCACGGACTCGGACGCTGCGGAAACCGTCGGCGACGCGTCGATAACCGAGGCGGCAAGCGAGGCCATCGGCGCGCTCAACCAGGTTTGGGGCGGCGGCTACTTATACATCCATAGGAAGCGTAAATGGGACGCGGGCATGAGGCGGTTTATGGGTCCCGACCGCAAGCGTGGCGCGCTGGAATCATTGAACGCTTGGATCGTGGACGGCGCGGATCCCGATACCGCCGACTCCCTCGCTGTCTTCAACGTCGAGCCGTCGGCCCTGCTTGGCCGTTACCGCACGGTCGTCACGCTGGACGCGGATACCCAGCTGCCTCCGGACAGCGTGCTGACGTTCACCGGCGCTCTTGCTCATCCGCTGAACAAGGCGATGCCGAACGGGCTGGGCGGCGTATCAGGCAAGCCGCGCGGTTACTCAATCCTGCAGCCGCGCATGGAGGTAGCCGCGAGCACCGTTCGCACGCGCGTCAGCCGGCTGTACGGCGGCGACGGCGGGGTCGATCTGTACGTTACCGCAGCTAGCGAATTCTACCAAAACCTGGCAGGATCGGGCAGCTTTGCGGGTAAGGGAGCATATGATCCGGCCGCGTTCCATCGCGCGGTGAAGGGGCGCGTCCGCAAAGGGACAATCCTCAGTCACGATCTGCTGGAGGGCGAACTGTCGCGATCCGCGCTGGTGTGCGACGTGCCGCTGTACGACGGCCAGCCGGGTTCGGTATCGTCCTGGATGAAACGCAATCACCGCTGGATACGCGGCGATTGGCAGTTGCTGCCATGGCTGATGCCGCGCGTCATGGGTGAGAACGGCACGTTCAAGAATCCGTTGGGCTTGCTGAGCCGATTCAAAATATACGATAACCTGCGCCGCTCGCTGCTGCCGCCGCTGGAGCTGGCGTTATGGATAACGGGCTTCGCGCTAGGCTCGTGGCCGGTGCTGCTGATGGCCGTGCTGCCTTCGCGGCTGGGCAGCCTGCTGCGTCCGACACTTAAGACGCTGGCCTCGCTGGGCGCGCGGCTGGCCGCCCTCCCGCTGGAGGCAAGGTCGCAGCTCGACGCCGTGATCCGCACGATATGGCGCGTATGCGTCTCACATCGAAATATGCTGGAATGGGTGACAAGCGCGGACGCGGAGAAGGCCTCGCCAGGTTCCAAGGATCCGGCCAACAAATCTGCCGGAGCGTCCATGCCGCGCAGCTGGCCGTGCTGGGTATCGGCGGCGGCCTGCGTTGCGGGAGCGGCCTATACGGTCGCCGCCGCATACACCGTCTCGGCAGGATACGCTGACGCCGCGCGGGATCTGTGGTACTTGATCGGTGCGATATCGCTGGCCGCTGCGTGGCTGACCGCGCCGAAGATAATCGAGGCGCTGGACGAACGTCTGCGCACCGCGCCGTCGCTGGAACAGCATCAGCGCGGTATGCTGCAGGAACTAGGACGCGAGACGTGGTCGTTCTTTGAAACCGTAGTTAACAGTCATTCCCATTACTTGCCGCCGGACAATCTGCAGACCGACCCTCCGCGCGGAGCCGCGCCGCGCACGTCGCCCACGAATATCGGCATGTACCTGCTCGCGTGCGCTGGCGCTAAGGAACTGGGCTTCATCGACGCCACCGGTTTCCTCGACAGGGTGACCGCGACGCTGACGACACTGGAATCGCTGGAGACCTGGCGCGGGCATCCGTATAACTGGTACGACACCCGGACGCTGGAGCCGCTGCGCCCGAGATACATCTCGTCGGTGGATAGCGGCAACTACGCGGTTTGCCTGACCGCTGTGGCGCAGGCCGTTCGTCAGGCGCTGGCCGAGTCGCGGGATATGTCGAATCAATTCCTGCCGTCGCGGCTGGACGCGCTGGTAGATAATATCCAGTTCCAGGCGTTATACGATCCCTCCGTGTCTCTGTTCTATGTCGGGGTGGACGCTGAAACGGGGATGCCGGGCGGATCGCACTATGATCTGCTGGCCTCGGAGGCGCGGATGCTGTCATACCTGGCCGTCATGCGCCGCGAAGCTCCGCTGAAGCATTGGCGCGCGCTGGGCCGCACAATGACCGACGCGCACGCAGGCCCGGCTCTGTTAAGCTGGGCTGGCACGGCGTTCGAGTACCTGATGCCGCTGCTGTTATTGCCCGACGTGCCCATGACGCTGCTGGGGCAATCCAGCCAGAGCGCGGTGCGGGCGCAGATCAGTGCGGCCAAGGGCCATCCGTGGGGAATATCGGAGTCGGGGTTCTGGGCGTTTGATCCGGAATTAAACTACCAATACCGGGCGTTCGGCGTGCCGGAACTATCGCTTAGGGGCGGAGCGATGTCGCCCGTCGTCGCGCCATACGCGTCCGCGCTTGCGCTGGCCGTGCAGCCCAGAGCCGCCGCAGAGAATATAGCGCGGATGCGCCGGATGGGCTGGGCGGACGAGCACGGCATGTTCGAGGCGGCCGATTATGACCAAACCCGTATGCCGGAGGATTGCGCGGTGAAGCTGGTTTCCAGCCACATGGCGCATCATCAGGGGATGATACTGTGCGCGATCGTGAACGCATTGTGCGATAACGCTCTGGCCAAGATGTTTAGCGCGCTGCCGCAGGCAGAGGCGTATGCGCTGCTGCTGGAGGAAAAGATTCCCACGCGGCGTATGCTGGCCAAGGCTGTCAAGCCGCGCTATCACGCCGCGCCTCAAGCGCCGCGCGGCGCGCGCAGGATTGCCGACGCGCAGGCCTGGCCCGTCGCCACCCATCTGATGCATGGCGCGGGCACTACGTGGCTGCGCGACGCGCACGGCAACGGTTATATCGCGCATCAGGGCGTGATGCTCACCCGATGGCGGCCCGATCCAACAATGACGGATAACGGCGTACAGTTCTACCTGCGCGCCAGCGAAGGCGGCGCCGTCGTCCGCATGGGCGGAGCCGGGGGCGAGAGCGTGTTCGACACGGGCAGCGTGGAGTGGTCGGCGCACGTGGATTCGATCGACGCGCGGTTGACGATGGGCGTGTCGCCGCTGGCCGGGGCCGCCGTTGCGCTGGTAAAACTGCGCAATCATGGTTCGGAGAGGATAACGGTCGAGATCACCAGTTTCGCGGAGGTCGCGCTGTCGGCGCAGGCGGCGGACGTCGCGCATCCCGCGTTCCGCAATCTGTTCGTCGAGACCGCGCGGCCGGAACCTCGACTGCTTACCGCAAAGCGCAGGCCTAGAGGCGAGCGCGAGGAAGCCGAACGCACCCCCATGCTGGCGCACTTCGTCAGCAGCGACGCGTACATATCGGTCACAGCGCAGACGGATCGCCGCGCGTTCCTAGGCCGCGACGGGACGATTCCCGCCGCGCTGTTAACGCCTGCCGCAGGTGGATCAAACGCGGCTGTCGGCGTTTCGGACGACAGATCGTCCGACAAGCCGACCGTCGATGCGCCGTCGGCGGACGCAGCGTTCCAGCGTCCTGGCGGTACTGTCGGCGCGGTGGTTGACCCGTGCGTCAGTCTGACGGCGCGGCTGACGCTGGAACCTGAACAGGAGGCAAGGCTGGCGTTTGGTTTCGGCGCGGTGGATCGCGAGGAGGACGCGCCGAGGCTGGCCGCAAGATTCGGCCATCCGGATGCTGCGGAACACGCGCTGCAGCTTTCCGTCACTCAAGCAGAGGTGACGGCGCGTCATCTCAACCTGGACGCCGCTCAGCAGAACGCGGCGCAATCGCTCGCGTCATACCTGCTGTACAACGGCCAGCCCGCTGGCCGCGCCGAAGCGCTGGCTCGCAACGCTCAAGGCGTATCGGGTATATGGGCGCTGGGATTATCGGGCGACCTGCCCATACTCACCGTAACGATAGGGCGTCTGTCGGAGACGCCGTTGGCGCGGGCGTTGCTGCGCGCGCATGAATACCTGCGGCGGCTGGGGCTGTGGTTTGACTTGGTGCTGCTGGCCAAAGACGGCGAGGGTTATAATCAGCCTATACGCGACGCGCTTAGGGAGGCGGTCGCGGCCAGTTCGGCTCGTGATCTACTCGGCAAAACATCCGGCGCGCATCTGCCGGACGCGGCCTTGATGAATCAGGAGATGCTGGATACGCTATACGCGTCGTCCGCGCTGACGCTTCGCGGGGAATCGGGTTCGCTGACCGCGCAATTAGCCGCGCTGCGCGTTAATCCGCGCCGCGAATGGAATACCCCCACCGTTATGACCATACCCGCGCGCGGCATGAGAGGCAAGCGCGGCGATTGGCGAAGAATGAGCGCACGGCGAACCGAACAGCATATGCCGCCGATTATGTCGCTGGCATCCGCGCGCAAGGCCAGCGCGGAAGCTCTGCCTCGCCGGGACTTCGCCAGCGGTTATCCCATTATACAATTGAAGCCGAACGGCCCGCTGACATGCGAGACGTCGTACGGCGGCTTCGACGTAGACGGCGCGTACGTGATCAAACAGGAAGCGACGCCGCCCGCGCCATGGAGCAACGCGCTGGCGAACCCCGCGTTCGGCACGCTGATAACCGATCGCGGCGACGGTTTTACATGGGTGGGCAACAGCAACATGCGGCGGATAACGCCGTTCGCGAATGACGCAGTGCGCGGTCGGGTCGGCGAGGCCGTGTACCTGCGCGACGAGGATACGGGCGCGTTCATCTCATCGACGCCCGCCCCGTGCGGCGCGGCGGCGAGGGTCACTCACGGTCGGGGTTATACCCTGTTTGAATCCAGCGCGCTGGGTATTGGACTGAGGTTTACCGTGTTCACCGATTCTGAACGCCCGGTGGGGTGCCGCCTGCTGCAGTTAAGGAATCCCGGTAACGCCGTGCGGCATATATCGGTGACGGCGTACGCGCGCTGGGCATATCGAGGCGATGGCGAATCGCGGCTGCTGACGACAGGCGTGTCCGACATACGGTCAAACACGGCCACCAGCAGCGCGCCGGGGGAATCATACACTGCGGCGTGGGCAAGGCATCCGAGCGATAGGACATATCTCTACCTCACCATGCCAGGACAGACGGTAGTATCATCGACGGTTGACGCGCTGGCGTTCCTGGGCACGGGCGGCACGACCGATCCGCGCGGCATGAACGTCAGTCCGTCGGCGCCGCCGAGGGGTTCCGCAAGGCTGGAACTGGATAATTTGGGGGGCGAACTGCCCTGCGCCGTGTTGCGCGTGTTGATTACGATCGAGCCGGGCGAGGAGGCGGAGGTATGCGTGCTGATAGGCGCGTCGGACTCGCCCGAGAGGGCCGCCGAGGACGTTCAGCTATTCGCTAACCCAGTAAAGAGGTTGGATCTGGTGCGCGCGGCGTGGCGGCTGAGGCTGGGCGGTATCAGTGTCAAGACGCCTGATCCCGCAATCAACCTGATGCTTGGACAGTGGCTGCCATACCAGACGACGGCCTCGAGGCTCTGGGCGCGCGCGGGGTTTTATCAAGCGGGAGGTGCGATAGGGTTTAGGGATCAGCTGCAGGATATGCTGGCGCTGATCGACACGCGGCCCGCAGAGGTGAGGGAGCATATATTGGTTTCGGCGTCGCATCAGTTTGAGTCGGGAGACGTGCAGCATTGGTGGCATCCGCCCGCGCTGGGTGTGAGGACAAAGTTATCCGACGATAAACTGTTCCTGCCATATATGGTGGCCGAGTATGTCGAGACCACGGGTGATAACGCCATACTGAAGGCGGAACGGCCATACCTGAAGGATCATCCGATCGCGGAGGGCTCGGAGGATTACTACGGCGAAGGCGTGGTATCCGAGCGGATGGGGACGATACTGGAGCATGGGCTGCGCGCTCTGGACAGCGTGAGGTTGGGGCCGCACGGGATTCCGCTGATGGGAGCGGGGGATTGGAACGACGCGATGAACCGGGTGGGCATCAATGGAAGAGGCGAGAGCGTATGGCTGGGATTCTTCTATGTGTTATGCCTGAGGAGGTTCGCAGCGCTGTGCGAGGAATCTACGGCGAAGAGGTTGAACGAGCGCGCCGATCATGCGATGACCGCGATCGAGAATAGCGGATGGGATGGGGAATGGTATCGCAGGGCGTGGTTTGACGACGGTAAGACGCTGGGCAGCGCGGAGTCGCCTGAATGCAGGATAGATTGCATTGCGCAGAGTTGGTCGGCGATAGCGGGCGCGGACAGGGAGCGATCGGAACAAGCGGTGCAATCCGCGCTGGAACGGTTATACGACGCGGATCTAGGGATAATGAGGCTGCTCGCGCCTCCGTTCAACGGCGTATGCGCGCCGGGATATATTCGCGGATATCTGCCGGGGGTGAGGGAGAACGGCGGGCAGTACACGCACGGGGCGGCATGGATGACGCTGGCGCTGTCGCGGCTGGGGCATGACGAAGCGGCGTGGGCGCTGTACTCGAGGCTGCTGCCTACGGCGCACACTCGAACCGACGCGGATGTTCGCAAGTATGGAGCGGAGCCGTACGTAGTGGCGGCGGACATATACGCGAATCCGCAGCAGATGGGGCGCGGGGGTTGGACGTGGTATACGGGTGCGGCGGCGTGGCTATACTGGATTGGGATACACGCGCTGCTGGGGTTTGAGAAGCGCGGGGATCGGGTGAGGCTGAAGCCCACCGCACCGCCGAGCTGGGATAGGTATGAGGTGGTGTATCGCTGGGGGACGTCGGCGTATCATCTGCAAGGCAGGCGGTCGGCGGAGTACGCGACGCTGGACGGGGAAAGGATGACTGACCCAGAGGGCTGGGTAGAGCTGAGAAAGGATGGGCGCGCGCATCTGGCGGTATATCCGCTGAAGGAAGGGCCGGACGAGCAAGCGAACGTATACCGCGCGCTGATGCAGCTGGATACGATTTATCACTCCAGCGCGCCGGTTCCGAAGTAGCGACGGGAACGCCCCCTCTGCCGCTGCGGCGACGCGGCGCATCCGCGCCTTCGGGAAGGGGACTGACGTCCCCCTCCCGACCTCCCCCGGGGCTTGGAACGAGGGAGCGTGGGAACCGGTTGCGTTCTGGTACAGACTATCCAGGTAAAACCGGCAGTCCGAAGCCGGTAGAATGTGTATCACGATGGTCCAGGCGAAGCCTGGTCAGGATTCGAAAGGGCGGATAGCCCTTCGCAGGGTACCGGGACAGAGTCCCGTAACCCCCGTCGTACCCCCCATCGGGGGGGGGGGAGGGCGCTGAAAAAGCGGCTGTTAACAAGAGTGAAAACAGCCGCTTTTTTATGTATAAGATTTTTTCTCAAATAATCCTGAAAATCCTCAAATAAACAAGTTATTATATCGC
>JAISBH010000054.1 GCA_031266295.1 Oscillospiraceae bacterium
ACCATCGACGTTAGGGTTGGGAAGAAGAACACCGTCTTGAAGAATCCTCCCAGCGCGATCCTTCGGTTCAGCGCCAGCGCGAGCAGCAAGCTAACAGCCAGCGTCAACGGCACTACGCTGAACGCGTACCACAGATTATTCACCAACGCCGTTTTAAAGTTGGTATCCCTGAACAGCTTAAGATAATTATCCAGTCCGACAAACTTCAATGTGTTTACGCCGTTGAAGCTCGTGAAACTGATGACCAGACCCGCTACCACAGGTATGCCTGTAAATATTAGAAAGCCAACAAAATTAGGCAGTATATAAAGATAACCTGCAAGCGCTTCACGATATTGAAGGCGCGAAGGCTTGATCCGGCGCGGCAGAGTGCGATCTGTCCCTGTTATCATCGGACGGCCCTCCGTAAACGGGAAGGGGCTGCACGATGCGCGCAAGCCCCCGTTGTCTTAATATTATTCTTCATCCCTGAGCGCATAGAAGTTGTCGAACGCTGCGCGCAGGTCTTGTTCGCCGAGGATATACAGCTGAAGCTCGGCCATGAAATCATCATTGATAGCCGCGTAGTTGGCGGCGGTATCCTGCTCGAGCAGCACGCGCGAGGTGAAACGGTACTCTACGCCAGGCGTCGTTACCGATTCCTTATAGACAGCCAGCGCCGCGTCAGTGGCGTAAGACGGCACGTCGGTGCGCGCGATTATTGAGGTGCCCGTGTCGGACACGACCGCGAATTCAATGAAATCATACGCAGCCTGCTTATTCTTCGAGGCGGAGGATATGCACATGTACGAATGCTGGCCCACGCTGGAACCGGCGGGTACATCGCCGAACACCGGCAGAGGCGCGGCGGCATACTCAACGTCAGTCTCGAGCAATCGGAACGTCCAGTCGCCGTTGATCGTCATCGCGACGTTGCCAGCCGCGAAATCAGCGTACGCGTCCCACATGCCGGAAGCCATCTCTTCTATAGAAATATGGGACTTGTCGCCCGTATACAAATCATACAGCAGCTGCGCGTAGGCTTCCGTCCTCACCAGCGGCGCGGGATCGTTCAAGTACTCGCCGGCGGATGTAGCGCCCAGGTTCATCGTCCACGGCGGAATGACGCCGCCCCAAACTTTCTTTCCATCTTCTTCATATGTCAGCTGCTTGGCCAGCTCACGATACTGATCCCATGTAATGTTAATGGGATACTCCAGGCCCTTTTCGTCGAATATTTCCTTGTTATAAAACAGCAGCCAGCACGAACCGGACAGCGGCAATCCGAAGAAGGCGGTTTCCTCCGCGTTCTCGGCGCCCTTGAGCGCGGTCTCACGGATGATGGATAGGTCGACGCCGCTGGCGTCGGTATATGGCGCGAGGGCTTCGAGCATATCGTTGCCGATATACTGCTTCATTTGAGCGGGCGTGCGAATCCAGATAACGTCCAGTTCTTCAGGTGAGCCAGCCATCAGCACGCGTAACTTGTCGTCGTAATCGTCGTTGGGTATCTGATGCACGACGACTTCCACATCGGGGCGCGCCTCTTTGTATGCCGCGACCGTAGCGGAAAATGTTTGATCCAAGTCGCTTGCATAATAAAGGTTTACTACGCTTTTCGGAGCTTCCGCCGACACGGACGGGATCAGGCTGAGCAGCAGCAGAGACGTCAAGATAATCGAGACAATCTTCTTCATACGATCCATTCCTCCAATGTTTTGCATTGAGTATAATTAATAATACTACATTAGTGGGTATTCGTCAAACTGACCGCGAGCGATTATAGACTTGCATATGCGCGGCGGTTTGAGTATACTTGGCATGAGTACACCGCTGGAGGGTTGCCTTATATGCCTGACGTCCGTCTGCTGCTTGGAAACGAGGCCATTGCGCGCGGAGCCTGGGAAGCCGGATGCCGCGTCATCGCCAGTTATCCCGGCACCCCGTCCACCGAAATCACCGAGGCCTGCGCCCGTTATCATGATCTTGATACTGAATGGTCCGTCAACGAGAAGGTCGCCATGGAGATTGCCGCCGGCGCATCCATCGGCGGCGCGCGCACGCTCACCTGCATGAAGCACGTAGGCCTCAACGTCGCCGCCGACCCGCTGTTCACGCTGGCATATACGGGCGTAAACGCGGGATTGGTCATCGTTGTCGCCGACGATCCCGGCGTCCACTCCTCCCAAAATGAGCAGGACAGCCGCTATTACGCCCGTTCCGCACATCTGCCCATGCTCGTCCCCGCCGACGCGAGCGAGTGCCTCTCTTTTACAAAACTCGCGTTCGACCTGTCGGAACAGTATGACACGCCCGTCATAATAGGCACGTGCACGCGCGTGGCGCATGCGCGTAGTCTTGTTGAACTCGGCGAGCGCGCTGAACATCCTTCGCGGGAATGGGCGCGCAATCCATCAAAATATGTAATGCTCCCCGGCCCCGCGCGCGCCAGACATATTGCCGTCGAGCGGCGCGAGAACTCTCTGCGCGCAGCCGCCGAGACCGCCGACTGGGCGTACACGGCCGAGTATAATGACAAATCCGTCGGCGTGATCTGCGCGGGCACGGCGTATCAATATGTCAAAGAGGCGATGCCAAGCGCGTCCGTATTCAAGTTGAACATGGTCTATCCCCTGCCGGACGAGGCGATACGCGGCTTCGCCGCCCATGTTGGGCAACTGCTGATAGCAGAGGAGCTGGAGCCGTTCATTGAGGACGCCGTCAAGGCGTTGGGGATCAACTGTTCCGGTAAGGATCGCACGGGCAAGCAGGGCGAGTTGTCCGTCAATAAGGTGCGAGCGGCGTTCGAGTCTTTTGTCTCGCCGCCTTCGGGTTCCGTTCCGGATACGCAGGACGCTCCCGAACCTCCGGCACGCCCGCCCGCCATGTGCGCCGGGTGTCCGCACCGCGCGGTGTTCTACTCGCTCGCCAGGCGCAAGTACACCGTCAGCGGCGACATAGGCTGCTACACGTTGGGAATGCTGCCGCCGCATGGCGCGATGGACGCGTGCCTGTGCATGGGCGCGTCGATCGGCATGGCGTTCGGGCTGAACAAGGCGCGCGGGGCTGGCTTCGCGCGAAACACGGTCGCGGTCATCGGCGATTCTACATTCATGCACAGCGGCATGACCGCGCTGCTGGACGCCGTGTACAACCGTGCGTCGCTGACGCTGCTGATTCTCGACAATCGCATCACCGGCATGACAGGGCATCAGCACAACCCCGCCAGCGGATTCGACATCCATAATAACCCAGCACCCTCGGTCGACCTCGGGGCGATCTGCAGCGCTCTGGGCGTGACGCGGGTTCGCTCGCTCGATCCGTTCGAACTAACGGAACTCGACGACGCGCTGAAAGAGGAAACCGCTTTCGACGGCGTGTCGGTGATAATCGCCCGCCGCCCATGTGCGCTGCTCAGCAAAAAACGCTGCCCTCCCGTAACTATCGAAGACTGCCGTAAGTGCGGTACATGCATGAGGCTAGGCTGTCCCGCGCTGTCTAAGGGTGAGGATGGATCAGTATCGGTCGATCCGACGCAATGCGTGGGCTGCGGATTATGCTCGCGCGTATGCCCGTTCCACGCGATATACGACAAAAACCCCGCCGCCTCTCCGGAAGGAGAATCCGCCGCAGCTGCGAAGGGAGAGACGCGCGTATGATCAGCAACATAATAATCGTCGGCGTCGGGGGACAGGGCGCGCTGCTGGCCAGCCGTATACTCGGCGCGCTGGCGCTACGGCTGGGCCGCGACGTAAAGGTCAGCGAGGTACATGGCATGGCGCAGCGCGGCGGCAGCGTTATTACCCACGTGCGCATAGGCGGCGAGGGCGACTTGATCCACGCGCCGTTGGTCGCTGAGGGCGAGGCTGGCGCAGTGATCGCGTTTGAACCGCTGGAAGCCTTGCGCGCGCTGCCGTACTTGATACCAAAGAGGGGTCTGATCATTACAAATACCCGCCCGATACCGCCGATGTCGGTGCTGACCGGCGCGGCGAAATATCCGTCCGACGTGATGGAGTCGCTGACCGCTTCACCTGACAGACAGGTCGCCGCGTTCGACGCTCAGGCGCTGGCTGAAAAGCATAAAGCGCCGCGCGCTGTAAATATCGCGCTGTTGGGCGCGCTGGCCGCGCATCCTATACTGCGTGATGAAACAACGGACGAGCCGGTCTCGCTGACGGTTTGGGAGTCGGCTGTCGCTGACGCCGTCCCGCCCAAGACGTTGGAGTCGAACCTGGCCGTATTCCGCGACTCTTATTATAGTTCATCCAGCAATTCTCTTAATCCGCTTAAGTAACGACCGACCAACGCGAAAGGGTGCAGCCACTTTGGATCAATACATGTTCGACCGCGACGTCGAGACCATGCCCCGGAGCCAGCTTCGCGAGCTGCAAGACAAACGCCTGCGCGACGTCGTCGCGCGCGTATATGACAACGTGCCGTTCTACCGTAAAAAGATGCGGGACGCGGGACTCACCACTGCGGATATCCACGGCGTGGACGATCTGCCCAAACTGCCGTTCACGAACAAGAGCGACCTGCGCGACAACTATCCGTTCGGGCTGTTCGCCGTACCGCAGGATCGGATAACGCGCATCCACGCGTCCAGCGGCACGACAGGCAAGCCTACCGTCTCCGGGTACACCGCGTACGACATAGAGGTGTGGGGCGAACTGATGGCGCGCGCGATGACCTGTGCGGGCGTCACTAAGAACGACATCGTGCAGGTATCGTACGGTTATGGGCTGTTTACAGGCGGGTTGGGCGCGCACTACGGCGCGGAGAGGATCGGCGCGTCGGTTGTGCCCGCTTCGGTCGGCAACACTCGTCGGCAGATAATGCTGCTTGAGGACTTTGGCGTAAACGCGCTGGCTTGCACGCCCACGTATGCCATCGTGCTGGGCGAGGCGATCCGTGAGGCGGGTATCCCGCTGTCACGGTTCAAGCTGCGCGCCGGGGTATTCGGCGCGGAGCCGTGGACGGAGGTTCAGCGCCGACACGTGGAGGGTCTGCTAAACATCCACGCTCACGACGTGTATGGGCTTAGCGAGGTGATGGGCCCCGGCGTATCGATCGAATGTTCCGAGCAGCAAGGTATGCACGTGTGGGAGGATCACTTTATACCGGAGATAATCGATCCGGACACCGATCAGCCGCTGCCCAACGGCACTCGCGGCGAGATCGTGTTCACGACCATCTCCAAGGAGGGTATGCCGCTGATCCGCTACCGCACCCACGATCTGACCGTGCTGGACGACACGCCGTGCCCATGCGGGCGCACACACCTGCGTATGAAGAAGCTGACCGGGCGAACCGACGACATGCTGATCATTCGCGGGGTGAACGTGTTCCCGTCCCAGGTCGAGACCGCACTGGCCGGTATCGAGGGCGTCGAACCGCAATACCTGCTGGTCGTGCGCCGCGAGAAGAATCTCGATACGCTGGAAGTACGCGTAGAACTGGCGCCCTCCCTCCCCAGCGACGAGGTGCGCGGCATTGAACGCATACACGACGCGGTCGAGGCGGCGGTGGATTCGCTGCTGGGCATCCACGCGGAGATAAGGCTGGTTCCGTCGGGCAGCATTCCGCGCAGCGAGGGCAAGACGCCCAGGACGCAGGATCTGAGGTAAGTTTAGCGTAAACCGGCGAATTCCATAACTAATCCACGTATATCGGCTGCTAGCGATGGTACGATTAAAGCGATACACACCCGGCGGCAGATGCCGCCGGGTGTGTTGGTATGTACGCCATCCGACCCCTCCTCTCATCAGCGTGTTCATACATTAGACGATTTGCGGGGCGAGTTTTTAGGATTGTCCGCTGAAGATGTGTACTCAACGTCTTGTTTTCCGGCGGAGTTTTTAGTATGATTATTAGTAAGGCACTACGCCTATTTTAAAGGGTTATAATGGCGATCGCTGCCGTGGTTATTTAGGAGGAAGCCGCAATGTTGATACGCTGGGCCACAGAAAATGATTTACCCGATTGGTATGCGCTGGCGACCGAGGTGTCGCCGATATTCCGGCATCCTGCCGACATGGGCAAAGACCCGGAGTTTATCTCCTACGCCGAAAGCAAAGCGAGCAAATACGAAGCCCTAACCGCCGTGGATTACATAAGCGGCGTGAACATGGGCTTTATCGGATTTTCTCGTACATACAACCGCATCACATGGTTCGGCGTGGCGGGTCAATATCGCGGACGCGGCGCGGGCAGACGACTGCTGAAAACGGCTCTGCGTCAACTTGATCACACAAAGCCCATCACGGTGGAAACCTTTCGCGAAGGCTACGAGCCAGGCGTTCCGGCAAAGAACCTTTACCGCAAGGTCGGCTTTGTAGAAACCGAAAGCGGCCTCACCGGACCGCACAATCTACCGACTTGTCGAATGACGGCGGATTTGTCGGGAGAGAAGCGCGGCGGGAGCTTTCATTATCGCTATCCTCGTTACGCACGGCATTCACAAAAAGAGTTTTGCCCTGTTTGCAATGATGAACCCTCGCCGGATGGTCAACCGGATATAACCGCAAACGACCGAGTCTGGATTTGCGGCGAATACCCTGGTCAAGGTCGGTTGTTCGGCAAGATGTACGTTATGCCGCGCAAGCATTTTGTCAACTTTGAGGATATACCCGCCGATGATATGATCGCTTTCATGGGTGAAGTTCAGCGTGTGGGCGCGGCGCTGCGCAAAGTGACTGGCGCGATAAAAATCAACTACGAGATGCACAGCAATTCTGGGGCGCACTTGCATATTCATCTTTGCCCGCGCTATTTGGACGATGATTTTCCGAGTATGTCGATGGATTTGCATATCCCCTCTGACCCTGCGCCTTACGAGAGTTACGAGGAATTTCTATGGTTTATCGAGCAGATGAGAAAGGCGCTGGCATGATCAACCTATCAAACCAACAAAAGGCAATTCTCCGCCAGGAAGAAAATGAATTCCCAAAGCTGTTTACGCATTATAGCAAAACAGACTACGGCTATTTATTCTATAACGAGGGCAATAAGGATTCGTATGACAGCAACCATGCAATTCTTTTGCCGGAACGCGTTGAAGACTTGGGAGTTGTTTTGAATGATGTTACGGCTTTTTATACGAACAAAGGAATTACGCCCGCAATTTATCACCCGCTGAAACGCGATTATTTTGAAAAACATAAAAATATGTTTTCAAACCACGGATATTCCGTTTCTCTTGAACCCGATCGCCGTGTTTTTGTTTTGAGCGATGATAGCTGTATCGTGTGGAATGACAGCCTTGACGTTCGGCGTATTTCCGGATGGGATAACCGTATTACGGAACACATATTAATCCCAAACGACCAGGAATATGAAGCAGCGGTGAGTATGGAAAAGTTGAAACATGAAGGTTGTTTTGTTTTTGCCGGGTATTGCGGAGAAAAAGCGGTGGTTTATGCAGACTTCCATGTTTCTCCGCTGGGTTGTACTCATTTCGATTATATTGTGACCGCAAAAGATGAACGTGGAAAAGGCTATGCACGTCAGTTGATGCACAAAGTGACGCAGTTCTGCCGCGATCAAAATTTCCCTTTATGCGCTACGTGGTTTGCTAATGCAACAAGTGAACGCTTGAACATAGACGCCGGATTTCGCGCCACGAATTTGTGTTTTGAGGCTGGACATGCGACATATTGCTGCAATACCGCGCTCTGACTGTGCTCTTAAAATTCTGGATGGCACTTCCTTGTCGCAACCCTTGTTAACACGCGTACCCTATTGCGCCATGTCAGTTTAGTTAACGCAAAAGTTACGAATTTGCGAATTTTTTAACAGATTTTGTCAATTCCTTGACAACGGCGGCCGCGCGCGATACCATCTCTTTATGATACCCTGTGCGGTCGAACTGACGATCCCGGCTCGGGAAGATATGCTGCTGATCGCGCGTATGGCGCTGTCAGGCGTTTGTGTGCGCTGCGGATTCAGCCTGGACGATGTGGAGGACGCGCGCATCGCCGCTGACGAGGCGTGCTACTGCCTTATGCATCAGCGTGAGTCTGTCGCGTCGCTTCGCATGACTTGTCAATGGGACGACACGCGTCTTTCGATCGCCTTCGACGCCATCCGCGAACGCCGGGAATCCTCCGCCCCGGTCGCCGAATTCGATCCCGCCCAGTCGGACGAATCCGACCAGCTGGGCGAATCAGATCAAGCCGCACTGGCTCGCAGCATATTGGAGACCCTGGTCACGTCGGCGAAACTGTCCGTCGGCGCGTTTGGCGTGTATTCCATCCAAATGGAAATTGATTACAAGACCCACGCCGCAAACGCGCCGCCTGATCGTGACAGCTGAACGTATGGCTTACGATCTTTCGGCGCTGTGGATCGAGTACCGTGAGACGCGCGGCTTGAATGAGCGGAACGCTCTGGTGGAACACTACCTGTATTTGGCGCGGACAGTCGCGCGGCGATTCTCCGGACGCGGCGTGGAGTTCGACGACCTGATGCAGGTGGCTTCGCTGGCGCTGATCGGCGCGATCGAGCGTTATGACGGCGATAAAGGGGAGGGATTTGTCGCGTTCGCCGGTCCCACAATGGCGGGGGCTGTGCGCAACTACTTCCGCGATAAATCGCGCGCGCTGCGTATGCCCCGGCGGAATCTCGAGCTATACGCTAAACTCCTAGACGCCCGGAACAGGATGTCCGTTCGGCTTGGACGCGAACCCAGCGTGGCCGAGATAGCGCTGGAATTGAATCTGACTGAAGACGATGCGCTTGATATTATCGAATCTCGCCGCGTAACATCCGCGCTGTCGTTGGACGCTCCGGTCGTCAATGCTAGCGACGGCGATCCCGCGACTCTGGGGGATCTCCTCGTCGCGGATGAAACCGGCTTTGAGCGCGTCGAGGCATACGATCAGCTCGCCCGCACGCTGAAGCGACTGCCGCCCGGCGAGCGCAAGTTGCTGGAGCTGCGATTCGCCGGACAGTATAGTCAACGCGCGACGGCGCTCCGCATCGGCGCTACCCAGATGCAGGTGTCGCGCATGGAACGGCGCATACTGGAGAATCTGCGCAGCGAGATGCAAGATAAATAATCAAGTTGTATTATAGTTAATTGGAATAGCGTATTGAATCGTTATTATATGGAGGCTATGGACGCTAATATCTGATCGGGAGGCCATATCGGATGAACCGTGAACCCACCCGCTCGGCGCGGCGCGGCTCTTCCAGCCGCAGACCACTGCCGCGCGGCATGACGGCAAACAGGCGCAGGAAATCATCGCCGCGCTTGGGCGGCATCATACTGCTGCTGGTGTTCGCGTTGACGGGCGTACTCGTGTGGCAGCTGAGCCAGTCGGCGCTGAACCGTACGGCCATCGTCGCTGCGGGACAGGCGGGGCGCACGTATCCAGTGGACGCTGTGATCATCCGCAATGAGCAGTTGATCGATACCGACAGCGCGACGGGCTTGAAGTACATCGCTGACAACGGCGCGCAGGTAACGCGCGGCACCCAGATCGCCCAGGCTTATTCGTCCGCTTACAATCAGTCGGACGTGAACAACCTAAACCGGCAGATCGACGAGGTCAAGAAGTACTACCAGCAGCTGCTGAACCAGAGCACGTATCCCGATTCACGGCTGACGGCGCTGGACGATGCCATTGATACGCTGGTAGCCCAGATCCGCAAGGCGGCGCAGGGAACGAGCGGCGGCTCGTCGTCGCTGCTGTCACTGAAACGCCAGCTTGATCGCGCGATGACCGAACGGCAGACGTACTTGAGGCAGAAATTCCCCAATGACACCGTGCTAAACCGCTACACCGACGAGGAAAAGACGCTGCGCAAACGCATCGAGAGCTGGACTATCACCTATATAGCGGATCGCCAAGCGATAGTCAGTTTTTACCCCGATGGATATGAACGTATGCTCTCCGGCGGGACGATAGAGGCGCTGTCCCCCGCTGTGGCGCGCGGCGTGTGGAATGGCGCGCCGCCCGAGCAAACAGCCGCAGAGAGAGCGCGCACCCGCGTCTACAAACTGGTAGAGTCACGTGGGTTCTACGTCGCCGCACTAACCACGGATAAAAATTGGAAGCCGCAGCCGGACGAGATATTCAAGATTGCGCTGGATGGGCTGGGCGGCACGATCTATGACGCGCGCGTGACGACGACGACCCGCACAGGCGGGGAGCTGCTGGTGCGGTTCTATATTGACGCGGATGTGCAGCCAGTGCTGGATCTGCGCAAGACGAAGGCGACTGTGGGCGAGATAGCGGTGCGGGGAATGCTCATACCGGCGGACGCGCTGTATCCGCAGGATGGGCAGGTCGGCGTGGTGCTGGATACGACGCCTGCGATATTCATACCAGTGACAGTGCTGACGAGCGACTCGAAGGACGCGATCGTCCTCCCGGCACAGAGCGGAGCATTAATGGAAGGCCAGCGCATCCGCAGATTCAAAATGAATTAATGTAACCCCGATTAAGGAGGCCTACCGTTGGGCAACGAATCCAATAAAACGGATAGACTCGCAAGCGGCGCGGAGCCGCCGTTATACGATCGCGGCGAGATTCATCAGCGTGTCCGCGCCATTAACGCCATGCTCAAGCTGAACGCGCGAGACCCGGATAATCCGCCGGGTCTGTTGGTCGTCACCAAGACGATTCCAGTCGAGCGCATAGCGCTGCTGCCACGCGACCAAATCATCGGAATCGGTGAAAACCGCGCTCAGGAGATTCGTGGAAAAATAGCGCATGCCGTCGATTGTCGAGTCGAATCATTCGATAATCTGCCGATTCATATGATTGGACGGTTGCAAACCAACAAGGTTGTCGATATAATAGGGAGGGTTGCATTGATCCAGTCGCTGGACCGGATCGAGCTTGCAAACGAGATTGACCGGCAGGCCGGCAGGCGGGATATAATCGCCCATTGCCTGGCGCAGGTCAACATAGGCCAAGAGGCGCAAAAGGGCGGAGTTTCGCCAGGGGAAACCATGGACGCCGTGCGCGCGTTCGCGCGATTGCCCAACCTGCGGGTAGAGGGGTTAATGGCGGTATTGCCTGCGTCGGATGACGAGGGGCTGCTGCGCTCGCTGTTCAGGCGGATGCGCCAGTTGTTTGACCAACTGCGCGCGGAGTCCATAGCGGGCGTCAGCATGACGCATCTGTCGATGGGCATGACGGGGGACGCCATGATAGCCACGCAGGAAGGCGCAACGATGGTTCGACTGGGCAGCGCAATCTTTGGCCCGCGCGTCCGCGTGTCGGATGAAATACGTTAAGGGGGATCCGGACATGTCGCTTGGGGAGATGTTACATCGGCTGGGGTCAGCCATAGGCCTGTATCCCGAGGACCGGGCCCAGGATGATTACGACGACTACGACGAGCCTTACGCCGATGACGAGTTCGCGCAAGACGAGCCGTATAGGAATGCGGGCCGATCAAATGGGTATTCAGCGCGCTCGGCAGGTTCGAGCGGCGCGGGCGCGCGCAAGACAGCTCCGCGCTCGGGTTACGGTTCGTCCGGTAGTTCGGGATATGGGTTGTCCGGTGCGTCCGGATTGTCCGGTTCGGCAGACTACCTCAGATCGGA
>JAISBH010000069.1 GCA_031266295.1 Oscillospiraceae bacterium
TGGCGTCGCCTTCGGGCTTGGTCTTGAGATAGCAATCGACGACCTGAAACGCCGCTTTACGTAAAAGCGTGTCGCCACTGCGGGATATCTTGCCGCTGGTAGAGACCTTCTTGCCGGAATCGTTTCGACCTGGATCGACTCCGGCGTAAGCTGCGAAGGTTCGCTTGTCCTTGAATCGGCGCACGTCGCCAGCCTCGCCGTAAATGCCCCACCGTCAGGTATACACTCCAGCGCCAAGAGGCCGAGGACGTAGAGCAAGAGCCTTTTCCAGCAACGCTTGTTCATAAATAAGGATTTTCAGCGCCTTGGGCAGCGACGGACTCCATGGATCAAGGGTGTGTATATCGCACTGTTTCGTATTGGGCAACTTTTCGTATAGATACTCTAAGTATCGTTCCGGGTGAACATTGTTAGCCAGCGCAGTCATGACCACTGAGTACAAGATGAAGTTGGCTTTTGCGCCGAGCATCGTATCCGCAACCTTCCAGTTGTTACGTCCCATACCGAACTGGATAAACATGCTCTCCGACAGATTGTTCGACAACTCAAGACGCCCGTCGAGAAATATGTTTTCCAAATACCCCTTTGATTTTGGGCATAGTTAACCGCAGCCTCCAACTTAGGGTTGGAGACGAGCAGCTTCTTATCGCCCAGGATTGTTTGACACCATTCGAAAAACTCTGCGGCTAATGGCTTGCTTAATTTAAGTCGCTCAACGTATCTTTCAGCTGCGCTTAATCCATTTTGGGCGTAATCGCTCTCCAATTTAAAGAGTTTTTGTATTATGCGCAGTCCATGCGCTATCGGCAACGTCCTTCGCTGCGCATTGCTAAGCGCCTTCAAGGCGTCGACGAATTCATGACGGACATGCTGCCAGCAACCTGCATTGATTATCCCAGGTAGATTATGGAATTTCGCCGCGCCGTCGCTTTGCAGATAACCCTGGAATTTACCGAGAACTTCCATCGTATTTTGCCGTGACGCCGTCATGTAGTAAAAGAATAAGATAATTTGATTCAGCGCATACTTCCCTGTGCGCATCATCGTTATCGTAGACTTTGTCGACGGCTTTCGTCCGGGTTCTTTATTGACCTGGATGTACGAATCGTCGATCATAGCCATTGGCTGCGCCTGCAAATCCTCATGCCAACGAGTAGTCATTGATTCAAGATGTCGCTCGGCTATTGTGTTTGTCCAATAATACACGCGATCGCGTTCAATAAACAGCCCGCCTCGCTCCATGTCCCTTACTTGCCTGTCGATCGGGACGCACATTACATATTTTTCATAATGTATATGCGCCAGCAATGATGGCGACGCGATTGAACCGATCATTATGTCCTCCGGCACATGTCCATGATATATGCGAGTCGTTTCAGGCGTCTTTCCGCAATGCGGACACGATATATTAAGCCGATATCGCGGCTGTTTCCTGTAATGATCCGATACATATACAACCTTTGGCAATAACCTGTCTTTCCCGATTACAGCCATCATTTTACCGCACTCGTCGCATATCATTTCTTCGTCCGTTAGACCATAGTGCGCCGCTTCGGCGTCCTTGAGTAAGCTGAGCGTCTCTGCCCGCTTACCCTTGACCTTCTTTCCGCGTTGTTGCGGCAGCTTTGAAGCTTCTTCAACCGTCGGTTCCGCGACTAACGCTTCCGATGCAACATACTGAAGCTGCTCGCTGGATTGACCAAACCGCTGCGCTGCACGAAGCCGTTGACCCTGCTCAAGTACATTTATCTTTGCCTGCAACCGCTCAATCGCTGCGCCCCGCTCATTTACCGCCTCGTACAGTTCGACCATGTTGCGCTCAAGGCGATCTACTTTGCCTAAAATGTGCGCTTCCCTTGTCTGGTCAGTATCAGATCGTTGCTGATACTGCCATTCCAATTCGCGCCGGACTTCGTTGAAATCGTTACTCATCGTACCAATGTTTTCCATCTCTTGTTAAATATACACGAATCCAATCGTAATAGCAAGAGAATTAGCGACTCGCATCGAATCCTCTTGCTTTTGTTCACATTGCGTACATAAGGGAGTGTGTGTTTCGATCAACTAAGATTAAGCTCCTTCCGTTTAAGCTTCAGTTCCATTCCTGGGCTGTCAAGCAACAGGCATAAATCCTCCTGCGAAAACGCTAGCGCCGGGCTTTCTAGGTTGTCTACCCACCTAAAGTGGGCGCCTTTGTTCAAGTGTTTCATATGCAGCCAGAACCCATCTCCATCCCATTCGAGTATCTTTATAAAATCATGACGTCTGTTGCAAAACACATACACCGCGTCTCCTATCGCTTCCATCGTAAGGCTGTACTGCACAATATTCGATAGCCCATTGAACGACTTCCTCATGTCTGTCGCTCCGCACGCTAGGAATATTCGCCGTCCCTCAAAACCCAGCATGCCGCGCACACCTCTCGCGGCAGCGCCGCCAACGATTCCACTGGATACCAATCATCCGCCGTAATGTGAAGAACTCCATATTCAATATACAAACTCCCAGCATATTCCTGACCTTGTTCCAGCTCTTCTACTCGTGTACGTTCTACTTCCGTGCCTTCTATCTGTAACTCTACCCACTTGCTCTCTTGCTTCCCATCCTTCATCCTCTTCCCTCCTCGCTTCTGGTTTCCTTTATCTTACCATTGCGGGCGGGCTGGTGACTATATACCTGGCTTTGGGGCGCTTACGTTCTGCGGGCTGAAACTAACTGAAAAACGCCGGACGCATCGACGATCAGCGTGAACACTTCGTGATAACGGCATACAGGAAAGGCTCTTGTCAGCACGGCGGGTTTGTCGTCAGCCTGAGAAAAGAATCCCTTCGGTATTCTGCCGATACGGTCCCGCTTCGCGCTGACCGCGACCAACCCCGAAGGGATTCTTACCGATATTCCACCTATCCTGCGCAAGCCGAACCTGACGCTTCCTGCGAGGCGTTCCTGACGGTGGTCGAACGGAAAGTCCTGTACTGCACAGCTAAGAAGACTACTCACCCGCCCAAGACTGCGCCGATTGCCTACGACGCCGTTATCATGATCGCCATGTTCGCTGGCTTTTATATCCCCAAGGCGCGCCTATTCACAGGCGTCAAGTCCATCTGGCAGGGCATGACCAAGCTCTCGACTCTGACTGCCGCGATACCCTTCATCCAGGGCGTTTGGGGTAAGGGGAATTCTCGTTCGTCGACACGGGTTACTTTGACCTCAGCGCGTGCATGACGTATAATGAAGGCCGCATGACCGATAGGAACCGACGGACGAGAATCTGGCGCGCGGGCTAAAATGAGCTGCCGGATATGCCGGAGGGGCTGATACTCTAGAATTAACGCGATCAGGAGGCCGTTATGCTTACCGTCGAACAGCGTCTGCGTATGCTCGCTTGCCCGGTCGGCAATGCCGATATGGTTCTGGATACCGATGCGTACAACGAAATAGACGATCAGTTCGCCATCTCATACGCGTTGCGCTCGCCCGATAAACTGAACCTGCGCGCGCTGTATGCCGCACCGTTCTTGAACGAGCGTTCAACCAGCCCTTTGGATGGTATGGAGAAGAGCCATGCCGAGATACTTAAGTTGCTCAAGCTTGCGGGCGAGGAACGTCCCGTATTCAAAGGATCGGGCGCATACCTGTCCGGCGAGAGCGAGCCTGTCGAATCACCCGCCGCCCGCGATCTAGCCGGTCGCGCCGAGGCATACTCGCCTGATCATCCGCTGTATGTGGTAGCGATCGGCGCGATCACCAACGTGGCTTCGGCGCTGCTAATGAATCCCGGCATCGCTGACAGGATCGTCGTCGTCTGGCTGGGCGGTAACGCGCTCGACTGGCACGACGGCCGCGAGTTCAACATGATGCAGGACGTCACCGCCGCGCGTGTGGTATATGGCTGCGGCGCGCCCGTAGTTATGCTGCCCTGCGCGGGCGTCGTCAGCGCGTTCACTACCACCGGGCCTGAGTTGACTCACTGGCTGTCGGGGAAGAACCCGCTGGCGGATTACCTGGTGCGGCAGACGATTGATGAGGCAAGTCGCTATGCTAGCGGCCGTGTGTGGAGCCGCGTTATCTGGGACGTGACCGCAGTCGCGTGGCTGCTGAACGACGGGAATAATCTGCTGCTGGATAAACTCATCCTAACCCCGATACCTCAGTATGATCATCATTACTCGTTCGACCATAGAAGGCCTCTGTGCAAGTATGTGTACCATATCAACAGGGACGCGCTGTTCGCGGATCTGTTCAAGAGGATCGGCGGGTAGCGTGGGGTTCGCGTTGCGCT
This sequence comes from Oscillospiraceae bacterium, assembly GCA_031266295.1. GTDB lineage: Bacteria > Bacillota > Clostridia > Christensenellales > Aristaeellaceae > BNUH01. The sequence goes on from JAISBH010000069.1 coordinate 4,283, forward strand.
TAGGTTGCGCGGCGTAAGGCTCGGTTGTACGCTGCGGCGGGAGAACCCCCTCTGCCGCTGCGGCGGCATCTCCCCCTA